>JBBTUO010000001.1:0-1369 GCA_038063715.1 Patescibacteria group bacterium
CCACGCAAGCTCATTTAGAGCTTGCTCGAGGCGCACAAATTAAAATGGCCTACCTTATCAGGTAGCTATTTTAATTTGTGCGCCCGGGGGGAATCGAACCCTCGACCATCTCCTTAAAAGGGAGCTGCTCTACCGACTGAGCTACGGGCGCATATAGTTATGTGAAAACTAGATGACTATAGCAAAAAATCGCTAAAAGTCCATTGGCCAAGCCTTTCTAAAGGGGCAAATCAAAAGAATAAAATCCCGGACCTAAAAACAATAGTGAAGTCGTTACGAGAATCAGAAGCCACACTGTCTCTTGAGATAACGAAACCGCGCTAGGATTTTTGTACTTTCCGATTATTGCAATAATAAGAAATACAGAAAGAATTAATGCCACCACTTGGGTGTACACACCACCGACGAGGAGTACTCCGCTAATTATTTCTATAATAGCAATGCACCAGAGCCACACTGAGGCTGAAGCTAGTTTAAAATCCGATAATATCTTAATTTTGCCCTCCCGATTCTCGGTGATGTTTTTGTAACCAAAGCCAATAAACAAAATTCCGATAACAATTCGGAACACCAATGGCACAACAAGTGCGTATGAAAATAATTCTGGAAAAACACTTAGCATACTTTTCTTACGGTCAATTATAGCATAGTATGGATCCCCATGAAGCCATCATCAACAAAACCCGAGATTTTCGTTGTTCTAAATGATATTCGGAGTGTGCACAATGTCGGCTCGATTTTTCGCACAGCAGATGCGGCTGGTGCAACCAAAATATTTTTGGTTGGACTGACGCCGACTCCACTTGATCGTTTTGGCCGATCTAGAAAAGATTTTATAAAGGTTTCTCTGGGAGCAGAACAGACTGTGTCGTGGCAGTACGAACCAAAAATTACCCCATTGCTTCGTAAACTTAAAAAAGACGGCGTCAAAATAGTGTCAGTGGAGCAAGATCCAAAATCTATTAACTACAAAAAATTAAAATCATTTCCCCGCACCGCTTTTATTTTCGGTAATGAGGTGGACGGTTTATCGAAGGCTGTCCTTGGGGCGAGTGATGTAATTTGTGAGATACCAATGGCGGGTCAAAAAGAGTCGCTTAATGTGAGTGTTACTGCCGGCATCATTTTATTTTGTTGCTAAAGACACAAAATGGCTCCAGGTGCGCGGCGCCGGCGAGCATTGCGACCAAGATGTACGCATAGTACTTCGCGGGAGCAAACGGAGCCGGCAACCGTGCAATTCTTATTGCCGAGCTGTCGTCGCATGACGGCAACAAAGCAGATGGGGCTATTTTGAGGTTTTAGTATGTTATCGCGTCTATAACCTTCCCATCTTGATCTACGAGGTGAATGAGCTCACGGCTCGTTT
>JBBTUO010000001.1:1469-9378 GCA_038063715.1 Patescibacteria group bacterium
GCGTCTATAACCTTCCCATCTTGATCTACGAGGTGAATGAGCTCACGGCTCGTTTTCCAAAGAATTTCATCTCGGCCCAAATAGATACGCCACGATGAATCATAGAAATCCGAATCATTCTTGTACTTGCTTACGCATTTACTGTAGCTGATTTCGTTGGTTACATAGCGAACACATTCTGGTGACAAGTAGTTCGGCGGGTTTAGGATGACGCGGCAACTTGGTAGCGAATTTATATAAGTACGACACGCATCATCATATCTCACACCTGTTGCTGATGTTGGGGGCAAGTCGAACTCGGTTGTTCGAGGACAGCGTGAAGGCAGGCTTGGATTGAATGTTTGATACTGATTAAAGAAGCCAGTACATTTATTTAACTTGAAGGATGTGCCAAGAGGGGATCTGCCTGTTATCACATATGCAGTTTCACCTTGACCAAGATATATCGGAGCCTCAGAATTTATTTGATTTTGAAATACAAGAGTTACCCCTTTTGCTATGTTTGCCCCCCGCCCGCTAACCCGGCTTTCAAGACGTAGTCCGGTAACCAATACTTTTTCCTTGTTTTTTGATGATGCCTGTATTGCGATGTATTCGCCCGATATAGATCCCCCTGCATTTCTACTGGTAATCGAAATTTTACCACTGAGAGGCGAAGCGTATCTCGCCTCCTCTAGTGTGGCCAGCTCTTTTTTGATTTGTTCTCCCTGAACGCCTGCAGATCGAATTCCTTGCTCAATTTCTTGAAGGGTCGTCATTTTTTTTGTTTCCGCATCAACCTCGCCAGATGACGGGACCATAATATATTGTATTCCATAGGAAGAGGAGTTGGATCCTATATGAACCGCGTCTTCCTCAGTCTCGGTCGTCATGCTAACAAAAGGACTCTTGGCGTAATTTTTCCCAAGCCCTCCAGAGGCGAAAAAGATTGCTGCAAACACCAGCATGAAACCAAAAAGCCATTTTACATCTAAGTGCATATAATACAGTATAACATGTGACAATTGACCTTTGACAATTGACGGTTAATTGTCAAAGGTCAACTGTATTCTTTTTGGTGTTTATCGCAAAAGTGCGCATGACGCCCTCCCATTTTAATTTTGGATATTTTGCCCTTGCAGCTTGGTTTTTGACAGGCCTTACCGGTGTTTCGATATGCCTTGTGGTGGTATTGAAACGCACCTTTTTCGCCATTTGGATTACGATAGTCAGACATGGAGTCTCCGCCAAAATCAATACCCTTTTCAAGGATTTCTTTCGTAAGCCGGAAAATTGCCGACAATTTTCCGGCGGGAATTTCTCCCGTAATGCTTTTTGGGTGTACTCCCGAGGCCCAGAGAATTTCATCAGAATAGATGTTACCGATTCCAGCAATAACAGCGGGGTCCATAAGCACCTGCTTAATTTTACCGCGCGGCTTCAAAGCCAGCCGCGCGGTAAAATCTCCGTAACCAAAGTTTTTCTCAAGTGGTTCCGGCCCGATGCCTTTTAGGTGCGCACTGTTTTCTGCGGTGGCACTCGGCACAACTGTTACTTTCGCGAATTTTCTCAAATCAGAAAGCGCCATGTGTTTGCCGTTTGAAAAACTGACCAAAAAACGAACCCACTGGTTGAAAGGGTCTTTCAAGCTTTCAGGTGATATCGCCTCCCAAACATTTTCTTTTTTAATGTATTTGTAATTTCCCACGAGAATGTGCCCAGTCATTTTCATGTGAATGATGATTGTGTGGCCGTTGTCAGTATCAATCAGTACATTTTTACCACGACGGTGAACCTTTTTAATTTTCACGCCGATTAGTATTTTTTTAAATTTTTTGAAAAATTGCGCATTTTTGATGTTGTCTTTTCCCGCATAGAAAGGGGAGTTGTAATTGGTCCACAGGTCGGTAATCGTGAATCCTTTCACGATTTTATCAAGTATTGTGGCGGTAGTGTGAACCTCGGGTAGTTCAGGCATAGTAGTTAAATAATAGCTCATTTTTATACTTGCAAAATAGGGCTTGTTGTGGTATAATAGAGGGCAATTAAAGGTATTCTATTTATTTTTTATGACAGAAGCTGAAAAATTCCCATTAGAATCTGTTAGTCATCAAGAACAGCCCGCAGATGTATTTGTTCCAGAGATCCGGAATCGAAAAGGTGTTTCCGAAAAAGAGGCAATTGCTCTGATTTCAGCCGTGCCTTTCGATAAGCCTAATGAGTTTTTCGATACCCTTCGCGAGATCGGGGATATAGTTGTTACTCGAGAAAAAGGTCAAGATGTGTTTTTAATATCAGACATACAGGCTGCTGCAATGACAGTATTTAGGCATGAAGCCCGTTTGCGTACGCTGATTGGGGTCACGAATACTTACGGTATTCGTGATTGGCTCAAGATGTCTATGGAAGCGGACCCAACAGAGGATGGTATGGCTCAAAATAAAAGAGTGGATGCTGAAATTGAGGTGAGAAGGCGAAAAAAGGGCTAATTTTTTATTTTCAATAATTCTTCTCTAACTACCGTTGCATCGTCCCACGGTAGTTTGCTGTTGTTCGGGCCACAGATGTATGGATCTGTGCCTTTGCCGGTAATTAAGAGGACGTCGCCGGGCCGCGCTTTCCGAAGCGCGGCCGCTATTGCTTCCCGCCGATCCAAAATGATCTGGACCGGTTTTTTCTGTATCGCTTGCCGCATTTCTTCCACAATCGCGTGCGGGTCTTCGTCGTAAGGATCTTCGTTGGTCAAAATTATTTCATCGCAATACTGTTCGGCCACTTTAGCCATTGCCGGCCGTTTCCATTTGTCCCGCCCGCCGCCCGTGTTTCCAAGTACCGCGATTTTTCTCGCACCATCAAATATTTTGTACAAACTCTCAAGCGATTCTTTGGTGTGTGCGTAATCGACTATGACGGTGAAATTCTGTCCGGCGTCAATTCGTTCCACCCGGCCGCGAACGCCTTTGAATTGTTCAAGCGCGGTTTTAATCACCTCAATCGAAACACCGTGGGTTTTCGCGAACGTGGCTGCTCCTAAAATGTTGTAGAGATTAAACGTCCCGGACACGTTGGCGCGAAGCGTTTGCCCATCAAGCGTAAACGACATCTCATGGTGGGCGAGGGTGTAGGGCGCGGCATGGGTGAGCGAGTACGGATATTTTTCGGAAACATTCATGTTGAGAAATTTCGCGCCCTCGACGTCGTCGGCGTTGGCGACGATGATGCGGCGTTTTTTTGTGGACCTTGCTAGTGATGTGGCAATCGACAATTTCGCCGCAAGGTATTTTTCGTAGGAGCCGTGCGATTCGATATGTTCCGGCGCGAGATTGGTGAAGATCAAGCCGTCGAGTTCGATGAATTTATGCCGGTGAAAACGCGCCGCTTCCGATGTGATTTCGATGATGGCGTAGGTACAGCCAGCCGTCACCGCTTGGCGGAGAAATTTTTGAGTGAACAGCCGGCCGGGCATGCTCATTTTGTACAGGTTCGGTCGGGATTCACTGCCCACTTTGAATCGCACGGTGTTTGAGAGGGCGGTTTTGTGTCCGGCCGCTTCAAATATCGCCGAGAGAATTTCGGTTGAGGTGCTCTTGCCTTTGGTACCGGTGATTGCGATGACAATGATCTTGTCGGCGGGGAAGCGGTACAGCACTGCGGCCAAAAAGGCCATCAGGTAGTGATAGCTGGGTTGTAATCCCTCAAACAGCTTTTTGGGAATGAATTTTTTTAAAAATCGTAGGGTCGGGTCCATGAGGAAATCATAGCTCAAAACAAGGGGTTTTTACCTATTGACAAATAGGTAGCAAGTATGCTATAATTAAGGGTAGACTAGCTCAATATGCTTTTCCCAAGAACCGTGCAGTTCTTGCATCAAACCAAGGGCAACAGCCTATGCACACGTTCGTTGAAAAAGGAGTTCATCATGAATTCACCTCACTCGGCCGATCACGGTCGGCCCAAAAACAGGTTCAGTCAGTCCGAGGCCGTCATCTTTTTCCTATGTGGCCTCATGTTGGGTGGGGCGTTCTGTTACCTCTATTCCATGGGTATGGCCACTCGGGAGAGAGCGACCAATCAGAACGATGTTCGTCTCTTCATTGTGGGCGAGATTATTCCCGACAAAGATGGGCGCTACTTCGCCCGCAGAGATCGCGGTGATGGCCCGCCCACAGCTCTGGATATCTATGTTCGCAATAATCCAAGCACTCAAGACCGCTGGGGTTACGTTTTCATTGGCACGAGCGAAGCTCTGGCGCTGTGGCAGCAAGTTGAGCCAAACTTTTCCACGGTCACCGCCGCAGGTTTCGCTGTCAGCTACCAATTGGACTTTGGTCCCATTTGTGACCCGAACAAGGGATTCGTGGTGCAAACCGAAAATGGTCTGACCCTTTACAAGGGCACTGGCGGAGTCTTTACTCCTCATTGGCGAGTGGTTTATTTGCCGCCTGGCACACCTGATCCCAAAGGGTAAGTTCCTGTTCTTTTTCGCAACCGCTTCCGATACGTTCGGTAGCGGTTTTCCTTTTCTTATATACAATAAATTTGTCCTATAGGACAAATTTATTGTATATGCGTACCTAGTGTTTTTGGATATTTACTTTCCAAGTTGTTTCAGTGCGGCTTTTATCCGATTGCTTGCTCCTACTACGGTAGCGGGCAGTTTTTTTAGAGTATCGCGGATTTCGCGTTCTTGGTAACCGAGGGACTTGAGGGCCTCGAGAACGTCGGATTCGTCTTTCATTTCCGGTGTGTCTTCACTGTCGTTGTCAGTCTCGATTTTATCTTTTAATTCATGCACAAGTTTCTCGGCCAATTTTTTGCCGATACCGGAAATTTTGGTGAGATAACTTGTGTCGTTGGTTTTAACCGCTCGTCTTATTGTTTGGATTGTGGTTGCGCTTAAAATGCCGAGTGCTGTTTTTGGGCCGATGCCCGAAATGCCGATGAGTAGTTTAAAAAAGCCTAATTCATCTTGTGTGCTAAATCCATATAAGTCTAATGCGTCTTCTCGCACAGCAAGATAGGTCCAGAGCGCACTGTCTTTGCCGACTGCGATTTTTGCAAGTGTATCTGGCGGGGCGGATACCTTATATCCCACTCCGGCCACATTTAAAATGAGCCCGCGCTCGTCTTTGTATACGACATTTCCAGATAGGTATCCAATCATTCCTATATCATATAACACGAAGCATATAACATGAAACGCGGGGCGGTAGACGATGACTTTTGGTTGTGCTATTGTCTCGAAAGAAAGACACCATATGATCCAATCCTTCTGTCGGAAAGTTCTTGTGCCTGCCATTTTTATGGGGGCAGTGTTCTCGCTCTTTTCCCTCGTTTTTGGCTTATTGATGGCACCGATCAGTTTGTCGGGCATTCTCCGGGAGAGTTTCGGGATTCTTCTTGTCTCCCTATGGATTTTGGCAGGATTCGTCTTCAGCCTTTGTGGCACGATCCGCTTCATCTTGAGCCGGGGCAAAGCAGGTTTCTAGGCGGGTCAATTTCCAAAGCGGGCATTCCCGCTTTTTCTTTTTACGAATTGTTGCCTTTTTACCCGATATCTGTTAGTGTGTTGTCTTGAACCTAACAGCTAAAAGCTAATAGCTCAAAATTTAAACAAATGGCAATTACATCATCAGCAAAAAAAGCAATCCGCGTCTCTGCAAGAAAGGCTGTCTTTAACGTACGCCGAGCAGATGCAGTACGAAAGGTAACAAAAGAAATCAAGCAGATCCTTGCTTCAAAGAATGTTAAGGACGCTAAGGCTCTTATGGCCAAGGCATACAAGGCAATTGATAAGGCGACCAAGATGAACACTATTCATAAGAATACTGCCTCAAGAAAGAAAGCGCAGATTGCAAAGTGGCTGAAGGCAGCGAAATAAAGCATACAACAAAAAATCACTTGGGAGTTGAACTCCCAAGTGATTTTTTGTTGTGAGATTGTTGTCCCGGCAGGATATCTTCCTCTACGAGGACAGTATCCCGATTGGATTTTTTGTTCGTGCAAGGCTCTCCAAAAAATGCTCAATCGGGCTTCGATTCACGGCAGGAAATTCGAACCTTACAGGTTCAGTACCCCGATTGGTTTTTCTGGTGCGCTTCGCTTCCAGAAAAAACTCAATCGGGCTTCGATTCCTGCACGGAAGTGTCTCCACACTTCCTCGGGAGCACAAAAATGTGCTTCGCGATTTTTGTGCTCCCGGCAGGAATCGAACCTGCATTTCTCCCTTCGCAGGGGAGTGTCCTATCCATTGAACGACGAGAGCAATACGACAGATAATCCCTAAGTCCTAATATCTAATTTCTAAATGATGACAGAGCGCATAATATAGCCGATTTCGACTATTTTCTCAACAATGTAAGTTTTCCGCGACTTTTCGTGTACCCACATCCCTCATTCCTAGCTATTCGTATATTGGTATAAGGGTTTTTTCCTAAAAACCTAAATACTCCATAATTCTTTTTGCCATAGGTTCACTGTGCTCTTCTTCAGGCAAATATTTCTTGAGATGATCGTGGACAAGGTTTGGGTCAACATCAATTATCGGAACCACAATGTAAGGCATAGTCTTCTTTTTCGATTTCATTATTATTTTGTGGTCACCAAAACGATCCTCCACCCAAAAAGATTCAATCGATGAATATGAGTAGCGTATTTTGCCTTCCTGAATACCTCTTTCGTCGAGCAGTACCTCCAAGAGGTGAGGTTTTCGTTTCGCATAAATCATTAATGTGAAAAAACTAAGCACTATGAAAATTGCGAATAGGAGATTGTTAAACAAAATGGAGGTGACCGCCATTGATACCGCAATGATACTAACTGCCCAGTACCAGTCGGTAGTTTTTTCACGGTAGGTGTATTCGTAAGCTTCCCAAACAAGAGGTTCTTTTTTTACACTAGCCATGCTTATATTTTACTCTTAAATTTTAGTATATCCAAATTTTACAAGTGACGGTTCTATGTCGGAAAACGATCTACCCGCCAATCTCCCTCCAGCCAGAAAATGCTCTTGGGTAACCTCGCAGAGGCAAAAATTAGGCATTATAAACGCATCTTTTTCTTGTTCCGAGGTAAATTCAAAATCAGCGAGCACTAGGCCGGTCAGGTTGCTTTGAAACACATCTATTTCCGCTTTGCCATTTAGGTGAGGAACATAATACCGGATTTTTCTGACCTCTTTTCCGGGAAGGGTATGTATCGCTTCAAATTCTAGCGCGCTCAAAATAATCGTATCTTCAATTTGGGCTGAAGAATCATTCTCGGCCACGGGCTGTTTTTTGGTCAGTTCATATTTTTCTCCCAATTTACGGAGTCTCAAGACCGGATGCGGATCAGTATCAGGAATGTAATTGTCCCAGATTTCTTTAGATGGATAGTTTGACAGGTTATCTGGTAAAAATTTTACCAAGAACGTTCGCTCAAGCTCAATCATTTTTTACAGTATCAATAATTTTTTTGTAAGACTGCGACTTAGATTAATATTACCATGCTTAGTCAAAATTAAACTATCTTCAATACGTACACCGCCAATGCCCGGAATGTATACACCGGGTTCGCAGGTAATGACGGATCCTGACAAAAGTTTATCAGAACAATTCGGAGCAATTACCGGGAGCTCGTGAATTTCCATACCGATTCCGTGTCCTGTGGCATGGCCGAAATATTTTCTGTAACCTTTTTTGTTTAGTATATCTCGGCATACGGCATCCAGTTCTGAACCGGTCATTCCTGCTTTGGCTTTTTCGGCCCCTGCTTCTTGTGCTTCCCGTACCGACTCGTACATTTCTCGAAGTTTAGGTGAAATTTTTCCAATGGCCACGGTTCGGGTCATGTCTGAAACATAGCCCTTGTATCGAACACCCCAGTCGATCACAACTAGTTCCCCCTTTTTTAGTTTTTTGTTAGAAGGTCGAGCGTGGGGGAGAGCGCC
>JBBTUO010000002.1:0-34346 GCA_038063715.1 Patescibacteria group bacterium
GCATTTTGCGCTTTTCAATCGTGCCGGTAACCTCAAGCAGGCGATCTGCAAGAGTTGATTTCCCGTGGTCAATATGGGCAATAATGCTGAAATTTCTGATATTTTTCAGGCTCATACGTGCCATATTACAGCTTAAGGACGATTTTGGAAAGGATCAAAAAGGATGTAGTATTATGCGAATGAATGAAAAACCAAGCGAAATTCCAATTCAACCAGAGGCACCGAAAGAAAAATACAACTTTCCCGAGACAGAGGGTCTCCGGACGGGCCTCTTAAATATTTGTCGCAAGATGAAAACCGACATAGAAACTAACAAATGGGACATCTTGGTAAGCGATGAAACCGGTGGCAGAATACCAACACTAGTTATTTGGAACCTGATAAAAAAATTTCATCCAAACAATCCGCCCGCCCCATTTTTCATTTCCAGCGGACTAACATACAAACCAGTAGAGATAGACGATATATGGGCACAAATTGATCATTACAAAAAAATAACTAAGGATGCAGAAAAAGCATTAATAATCACGCAGTTCATCCGAACAGCAAAAACAATAAAAGGAATGATTTTCGACTTAAAGGCGACTGGGATACCGACAGAAAATATTGGTGTAGCATCGGTCGTTTCTTACCGAAACGATAACGAACTGGGCGGAAAATTATCCATGAAAAGGGACAATGTTTTTGCCGGAGAGTCGGAAATCAGCGTTTCAAACGAGGTAGTAGAGGGATACTACCCTAGATTTACTGGGGTCACCCAAGACAAAACTGGATATAACCCTGTTCCCATAAAATTAACCGAGCAAATTAAAAAATCTGGAAAACGGGGTGAGTTTATAAGTGAGCGAGAGTGGAAAAAAATATTCAGTATCGAGGAGGGCGATCGCTGGCCTGAAATTAAGAAAAAAACCGAGGATGCGGGCAGAAATACAGAATACACTAAAAGAGAAAACGAGCCACTCTCCACTGAGGAGGAACGAACAATTCAAGAAAATATAAGGAAAGCAAGAGAGGATGTTAATACTCTTGTAAAGGAAATCTTAAAAGAAGTGTGGGGGCAGAGTGAATAACTAGAAAATAGCACTATTCGTCTGATCCACCCCTACAATTTTGGCCTTCCAAATTTTTTGATGGAAAGCTTTCCAAATTTCCACAATCTCTTCGTTGTTCATAACGACGAGCACCAATACTCCAGCGATAATACCGAGAACACCCGAACAAAAACCTTGCAGGAAGATACCAACAAGCGTATTAATATCAAACACATTATCAAACACATCAAGGAAATGGTGCGCAACATACCCCATAATCACTGCCGCAGAAAAACTGGCTAAAAAGGTTTTAAGAACTGGGCGACTAAAGGTCTTGAATTCAGTTTGGAAGGCCACCCAGTGTACCAAAGCGTTTAGAAATGTACCTAACGAATACGCCAAGGGCAGTACCAACACAATACTTCCAGGAATATCTTCTACCTTAAACAAAGTCTCAATGAAATAGCTGAATACTGTATTCGCATGAAATAATTGAATAAACAGATATCCTAGAAAGACCAGAGAGACTGACGAAACGATATTTATAATTAGTGGCTTCCACGTTTTGCCGAGCGCGTAATAACCTCGTATGAAGAGCAAGAGCAAACTTTGTGGAACAGCGGACATAATGAAGATTGCAAGACAGGCAGCCGTTAAACGCGTATCAGCCCAACTGAAATTACCGGCACCTAGAATGGTTCGTACTATTTGCGCGCGAAGCACCACAAACAACGCCATCATTGGAATAGACCAAAACAAGATATGGCGGGCCGAAGTAATCATTTGATCCAAAAATTTGTCTTTAGAACCCTGAGATATAAATCGAGAAAGCGCAGGAAAAGCCGCAGAGGCATAACTCGCCCCAACAATTGAAAGCGGCACAGATTGAAGATTCCATGCGAAACTAAACACAGCAATCGATCCCGCACTCATCAAAGAGGCGTATCCAACAAGAAAAAAAGTTGCTATTTGATTTGCCGAAAGGGCGAGAGTTCTAGGCAAGGAAAGAAGAGATAAATTTCGTACTGATTTAAAATCGAGCGGAAATCTTAAAATTGGGAATAACCTCTTTTCAATAATAAAGGGTACTTGTATCAAAAAGTGAAGAAAGGCTCCCAAAACAACTCCCCATGCCAAACCGACCAAGCCAAATGAGGGATAGAAAAATATTACTCCTATAATAATACCGATATTGTATAGAAGCGGACTAAGAGCGTAAATCAAAAAACGGTTATACATCTGCGTAATGCTGGCTAGAAAATTTGAAATACCCAAAAAGATTGGCGACAAAAGCATTATGCGAGTCAGCGTTATTAAATTTTCCTTCACAAGCTCACTGACAAAGCCCGGAAAAATATATGGGATAAGATACGGAATGGCGACAAATGCCACCGCACTCACAGCCACTATCGCAACAAAAAATATTGAAAAGCTGGCATCCACAAACCGCTTCCCATTGGCGTCCCCTTCTTTAAACTTTTCAATAAAAAATGGAATCAGAACGGAAATTGAAACAAGTGAAGCAATCGACACAAAAATAAGATCCGGTATGCGAAAGGAGGCATAATAAATATCAAGGCTTCTACTAGCCCCGAAGGTAAGGGCAAAAATCCTGTCTCGAAACAACGCCAGGAGCTGTGACGCCAAAGCGCATCCACCTAAAAGATAAGCGGCCTCATGGAGTCCGCTTATCTCTCGATTAAACATGGAAAGCACCTTTTGTACCATGCTTCTTAAGGTCTACGGGGTGGTGGAATCAGCCGAATCAGAATCTGCTGGGGCGGTCTTTGAACTGGTTTTTGACGTTGAGCTCTTTTCAGATACTGGGGGGGTCGAGCGCTTCTCTGGCTTACTGTCTATAGGTGGCTTGGCGTTTGCAAATGGCGATCTACCAGCATTCAAGTTCTTAAGAATAAGATCAATTTCCTGATTGTCCGGATTAGTTATTTTTAGATCCTGAAATTGCTTAATAGCCTCTGTGGTACGATTTAGCTGATCCAAACTCAAACCGAGGAAATATTTTGCATTAGCGTATGAAGCGTTGAGGGCAAGGGCCTGTTCAAAAGCGCTTACGGCGCCCTTGAAATCCTTGTCACTATAACGCAACAGACCGAGCTGGAAGAATATTCCTGTGTCGTTAGGAGAAAGGTATGAGGCGGCTTGAACTGAATCGATCGCGGCCTTTGTATTGCCTTCTGCAACCTGAATCTGAGCGAGTAGGAAAATCGCTTCTGTGTAATTATTGCGTTGCTCAAGTGCCTGACGAATATAATCTTTTGCCTTTACATTATTCCCTTGAGTGGCTTCCAAACGCGCCAAAATAAGGAATAGTGAGGGACTTTTTGGATTGAGGGCGAGGGCTCGAGTATAACTATTGGCCGCACTCTCATAGGCATTCTCAATTTTTAGAGGCACAATGGCTTCGTAAGTCTGACCCAAAGTAGCCCAGTTTTGATAATCGGTTGGATCAATTGAAACTGCTTTTTGAGCATTACCTAGCGCACTACTCAAAAGTCCCTGGAACCTAGTTCTAACTGCTTCTACAGAAAGTGTGTCCGCGCTCTGTGAAAGTAAGCTCGACATTCTAAGCATGTCTACTTGAACAAGTGCACGATAGTGAGCAGAGGTCCCATCCAGGGCCACCGCCTTGAGCAAGTATGTCTCTGCTTTATCAACATTGCCATCGGTACTGAAACTGACAAGACCCTTCTGGAAATAGACTGATGCAATAAATTTTTCTGTAAATGAGTACCCGACAGCAACCGTTCCAATCAAAAGTAGTATAAGACAAAGCACAGAAACAAAATTTTTCCTCGGGTCCTCAACAAATGAAATTGTTTTAGGCTTGATTGTTCCACCTTGATAAATAGATGCAATAAACAGGCCAGTAAAGATGAACGAAAGCGCCACAAGCGGTAGATCTGGAGTGTAAAATATATTTACAATCCACAAAAATAGCGACACAAGAAATGAAGAGATCAGCAAATAACGACGTACATGATCACGACCTGAAGTCATAATGGCCTTGAAACCGACAAGAAGAAATAGACCCAAAAATACAACCCAGGTAATTGCGCCTAGTAGCCCCGTGGTCACAAGAAAAGTCGGAACCAAACCTATACCAAAATTAAAATCGGTATTCCAGAAAAGAGTAGAATTAACACCCGCTGGCTTAGAAAGAAGCCACTCATGCACAAATCGGTTTGGGCCGGCCCCTAATACTGGATCCTTGGCTATAACGCCTTTTGCAATATCGATTGTAGCCTCCCATGAAGGTCTGACTTCAAGTTGGTTAATATTCAATTTGTTAGCAATAAAAGTACCGACAGTATTTCCTCCCACGATAAATACCAAGGAAATCAAAAGCACAGTGAAGGATGGTATTGAAATTTTTCGGAAAGATGATGTCCCCACGAAAGAATGCTCGGCCGATCCTTCACCGTGTGCCGATTCATTTTTATCAAAGGAAATAACATAGACCAGAAAAATAAGACTGAACACAGAAACGACGTACCACACCAAGGTGAAGTTGATGACCGCAAGAAAGAATAGGGACACGGCAAGAGAAAGATAGGAAAGGAACTTGAAAAGTCTACTCAGAGATACGAGTTCGAGGGTAACAAGAGAAAGAATAGTACCAACTCCAAAAAATACTCCCAAATCATTCCACTTTCCAACCATATTTGAAGTTACACTGTTGAAAATTCCAAATGACAAAAGGTCAGCACCGAAAATCAACCGTAAAATCTCAAATAAGGCCACTAACAGAATTGATGCGAAAAATAGAAGATATGAATAAAAAATACGATCTTTGGAACGAAAAACGATAGGCACAAGGAATAGTAGGATAAACAGTACAGCAGTAGAAGCGACCGTTCCGAGCTCAATACTTTGACCGACAAAGGACCATTTTATAGTACCTGAAAAAAATGCCGAAATCGTAGCGGCGGCAATTATTGCCACACCTGAAAGAGTGATGGTTGTGGCGGGAAACATAAACTGACCATCTTTTAAACGAGCAAGAATCCAACAACCAAATGAAATGGTCACTATCGCGAGCAAGAGAAACATCTTACTGAACTGAAACGGAAAATTGACTGATGGAACAAAAAAGAGTGGCAACAAAAACGGCAACGACAACAGGAGTACAAAAGTAATTTTTTCCAAAATTCCAGAAGGAACATCAGAAGAACTGTCGGCTGAGTTTAGTTTAATAGAAATTTTCTGCATATTAAAAATAATTTTATCTAGTAAATATTATCATTACATTATAGTGGATAGTGTACGCTATATCAATTGTATACCCTGTGGAACAACTCATATTGAAAAATATTTATACTATGGTATAATATAGTGGTCTTTGTGTTGGGTAGTTGCCGGGTACGTACTTCGGTATGTGCCTGGAGGAAAGTCCGAACACGCACTGGCGCAAGTCAGTAGGATGGTAGCGGGTAACCCCCGTCTGGAGCAATCCACGAGGTGCGAACAGCAACGACCGATTCCGAAAGGATAGGTATTCCGTGAAAACGGAATGTCCCCGAAGCAATTCGGGGCTGCAACGGCAAAATCCTTACCTGCGTGCAAGGCCGTGTCCGCCGTAAGGCGGAAGTGCCGCTCGAGCCTCACAGTAATGTGCGGCCCAGATAAATAACTATCCCGTCGCGCAAGCGACAGACAGAATTCGGCTTATAGACACAAAGCAATATGAAAACCCCCGCCTAACGGCGGGGGTTTTCTCTTTATTCTCCTGGAGGTTGAGTAGAATCGCCCGGATGCCGCAATAAAACAGATTAAGCGTTGCTGTGGTAAAACTTACAAATCGGGATGCGATTCGAGGCGCAAGCGAGGCTTGCAACCAAGATGTAGGTCGTCTACATCGCGGGAGCAAATGAGCGAAGCAACGAAGAAGTGCGCCCGATTTGGAAGTTTTAGACTATTTCGCAAACACCGGCGACACAAGCCATCTCTTTTTTGACTTCCGTCTCATCCTGCTTCTCATACGTAATTATTTTTGAGAAATCGATGTGAGCGATGCGCTTTGCCATTTCAACATAGGTCTTCTCGTCGATCTTTTCGTACGGTGCCAGCTGATAAACGTGATTGTCACGAGGCAAGAATGAAAGTCCTCCAATGATATCCCAATTACTGTACAGCCAGTTGGCAACGGAAATCCATTCGTTCTCCCCTACTGACACTGTCACGGAAGGATTGTGTTCGGTAAAATTTTCCTTCAACAATTTCCAATGAGCGAGCTGTTCAAGGGCCGTAACATCATCTTTGTAAATCGAGCCTCCGGGAGATTTCACTGGGAATTCCAAAACATAGGTGGTAGCTGATTCCATTGGCTGCCCGACTTCTGGATGATACGGCACACCTTGATCTTTCAGCATCTTGAATAGTGCGTCAGTTGCTGAAATACGGATACGTCGTACATAGAATGGAGCGTGGCGTGGATGCATGCCCGACGAACAGTCGACAGTCTGAGAAAGAGTTCCTGATGGCTTTACGCAGGTGATACAAGTAGAAGCATTGACACCTAAACGTTTTGCATACATCTGATTAACCTTGATTGCCTCCTGCTTCATCTTCTGGAGCATCTTTGGATCACGAACGGTTGGACAATCCCACTGACCAGTAATTGATACTCCGAGAAGACACTCCGTCTGGCAGTGTTCTTTCCACTCCTTAGAAAGATATGGGAAGTTGGTCAAACTTGATTGGTATGTTCCCAAAATAGTCGCAAGACGAACCTTTCGCATCAATGTCTTTTCATCGTCCTCCTTTCGAGCGACAACTTCTGACAAGTTACAAAATTGCTTTGATTGCAAAATAATTTCTCCGCAAGGATTTGTGCCGATTGAGCCGATGAGATTTGTGCCACTGGCATCAAAATAATCCTTGAGAACTTTGAGACGGCGCTCTGGCAGAGTCTTAGCAAGTGAGCCTCGATTAAAGATACCGCGCTCGCCAGAACCGCTGTTCATAAGAGCGACCCATTCATTCAAGAAATCGCTATTCGAAGGCTTCTGCGTGTAGACGGCAGAGTTGTTTGCAAGGCTTCGTTGAGGCTCGTTTAGATAGAACTGTCCCTTTTTTGAATCTCGGATCTCGTTATCATCCAAATCGGAAAGCGAAATCATAGCGCTTCGGCGGACACCTCCCGAAACCACGCAGTCACCAATCATACAGATAATGTCGTGAACATCGAGATTGCTCAAGCGCTTACCTTGCTTCTTCATTATTTTTTCTCGAGCAAAGGCAAGAAGGCGACGAAGAGGCTCTGGACCAGATGACTTTCCTCCCATAACTTTGAGTCGAGCGCCGGCAGGACGAAGTTGTGAGAAATCAAAATCAACATCGGTTCCGGAGACCCAAGCATTGGCGCCCAGCACAAACGCATCGCACCAACCCTCCTTGCTGTCAGCGATAACATGAGTCGCAAGTTTTTTACCTGTCTGTAATTTTATTTGAGGAAACTTTTGTACGTTCTGACTCTCTACTGCCCAACCTGCACCTGTGCCACACATTGAGACGTACATAATTTCAGCGATATCGCGGAAATTTTCTGGCGCAATAAACGAACAGTTGTATGCACACACATTGGTTGCACGCGCGGCTGATCCAGCAAATTGCAAAAGTCTCATCGAGGGCATCGCTTCGTGCTTCAAAATCCCTTCGCGAACTTCTGCGTACTCAGACTCTTTCAATTTCTTCCCGAGATTTTCTTTCATGAAACTAATGTATCGATCAACAGTCTCGATCCATGTCTCACGGCGACCTTCAGCATCGATCCATCTTGAATACGTTCGGTAGTAAACAAACTCGCCAAGTGGATTTCTAAAATATTTTTTACTATCCAATGCAAGTTTCTTAACTCTCTCAGGCACATGCAAACCTTTTTCTCGAAGTTTTGAACGTTTTTCACGATAAAGAATGTAACCCTTCGCTGTCTTTACATATTCGCTTAAAATAAGCTCTTTTTCTACAGAATCCTGGATACCTTCAACCGTTGGAACAAAATTTTTATGCTTTTTTACAATTCGAACAAGATCAGCGAGAACTTTGTTTGCAACAAGTCGTGCTTCTTGCTCCGAACCTTCACCGGTTTGAATCATTGCCTTGTTGATCGCGGTCACCACACGCTCAACATCGAAAGGTGCTACTGAACCATCTCGCTTCTGCACATTTTTTACCAAAATAATTTCTTTCTCCACTTTTTCTGTCGTCTTTTTCTTAGGTGACATAACTACAATTTTATTTGAATAATTTTTTTAGACTTTTATAAATACATTGTACTCCCAAATGCAAAAATAAAAACAGTGGACAAGGGGAAAAATCACACAAAGATACAGAAACAAAAAACTGTAAAATTGACCGCTAAATTCTGTTGAAAAATATGCCTCGTTTCAGTTATTTTTTGAAAAATAAAATTCACTACCGATTTTTAGACTATTTTCTCTAGCAAAACTGGCAGTGGACTCCAAAACGTACTTTGCGGGTGAATTTGGAGTGAAAATTTTCGGAAATGTGTCAGGTCTAGCATCTTCGACGAGATAAATAATTCGTCCAGAATTATCGAGCCAAAATATATCAATAGCAAACTTCATGTCCTTCATCCAAATTCCATGCATGCCCGGCTTGTCGAAAACAAAAAGCATCACCTCATCATTTTTGAGAGATTCCCTACCACTCAATCCTAGCTCTCGAGACTCAGGTGTATCGGCAAGAAAAGTTTTCAATGTTTTACCTCCCACTGAAACAGACGTAATCGCCCCCAAAGCACTTGGCGTACTAGAAGAAACATTCTGTCCTTTAGAATATTCTGTGTCCTTTTGATTAAATCCTCCGTAAATCACAAAGGACAGTAGCAAAATCGCGCACAGTGACAAAATAATTTTTTTAGAAAAATTTGAATTCATTTTTAATTATGGGTTAATCTCCCAAACTCGGTCAACAATCCACTTATCAACAGGTTTTTTGAGTATAGCTATATTATCAAATTTCATTTTAAAATTCGGTTGTTTTTCTGCTTCGAGATAGTTCCATATTTGTTCATAATCAAAAGATTTTAACGCATTCATCGCCACGGTGGCATGAAAATCACTACCGTTATCAAATTCATCAAACGTCATTTCTTTAATTCCGTGTAGGGCGCTCATCAAGTCAAGAACACTTTGTGACATTTCTCTCGAAGGAATGACATCAACATAAATTACATCCTTTCCAAAATTTCCAAATCCAGCAAGAGAGTAGTTGCTCTGCTTATGCGAGTTCACAAAATCATCAAGACACTCATAGAGTGTTTCCATTCCTTTTTCATCCATATCAAACCAACGCTTGAGCGTTAAGTGAGGTGGAATCCTGTCGTGAAGTGGGAAAGCATCAAATTTCAGAGTTAAATCTTTTGTGATATCCTCATGAGCTTTCCCAGCCTCACCTCTAATTAAATGGACAATAACGCGCTTCATTATGTTAAATCAATTATTTTGATATCATAAAAATCTCTAACTGCAAAAGGTCTTTTGGCTATAACCCAAGAATTTTTATCTGTATAAAATCTCAATTAGATTTCCATCTGGGTCAGTAAAAGTTGTGACAGTTCCATAACTTTTTTTCAAAATACGTTGACCAATATTCACACCTTCTTTTTCAAGCCGTTCTGTCCATTCAGTAAGTTCTTCTATGCTTTCAGCCTTAAATTGGATTAAAACTGGGTTGGATTTATTATATTCAAAGTTGTACTTATCACGATTTGACATCGGTTCTATTGCAAATGGAGTGTTGCCCGTATCAAAACCATACCATGCATCTGTCGCAGGATTTTTTGTATTGTCCAACGGACTAAGCCCTACAACTTTTATATAAAACTCAATCAATTTTTCAGAGTTTTTGGATAGAAGGTTAATGTATATTAGGTCTTTTTTCATGGTTAATTGGATCATCCACTATTTAATTATTTACCCATAATTTTCTCTTGTGTCGAAAGAGAGGGAATTTCTCGGCTTACAGCCGCAGTACAGCTTTCCCATTTTCTTACAATATGAATTGTTCGAAAATATGGGAGAAGCTTTTCGAATCCCTCCCGCAAGCTCCGCTTGCTCTTTACCTGCGGAAAGAGAGGGATTCGAACCCTCGATACCCTTTCGGATATACCACCTTTCCAGGGTGGCCCATTCGACCGCTCTGGCATCTTTCCAACTTATATATTTACTTAAAAATCAATTCACACAATCCCTCACACCGAACGATATACAAAAAGACTTAAAAGCGCAAACGCCAGCGCCAAGTATAGCGTATATGTAGCGATAGTAAGCAGGATAATAGCACCAGAAAGAACGTGCAACAACAAAAAAATAATGCCAGCGCACTGCAAAACCATTTTTACCTTACCGACCGTTTTTGCCGGCACCACCCGACCCTTAAAACGAATATAAGAAGACAAGATCAGTGTGAGCTCGATCCCGACAATCGCAAGTGCCAAGAATGGGTTTATCAATTTAACGACAAGAAGCAACACTGCACTCCCAACAAGCAACTTATCAGCAAAAGGATCAAAAAGTGTGCCCCATGAGGTGATCCGTTTGGTTGTACGAGCTAAGGCGCCATCAAGAGCATCAGAAAGCGCGGCAACAGAAAACAAAATAGTTCCAGCTACGTAATACTCGAACGCAAGAAAAAAAATCACAAACGGAATACAGGCAAAACGAAAAAGAGTAATTTCGTTGGGAGTAACCGTAGCTGGGATAAACGGTAACAGTGTTTTTTCCATCAGGTGGTCAATCGGAGTCGGCCTGGCGTAATATGCGACACGAGCCTCGTCGTAATTAAGCATTCTATCAACGAAAGTTAGAGGTCTTCTCGTGGTCTTGTTGGGAGCGTCGAACGACATAGAAATATGTTACCACAAAAACGCCATTACATCTAGCAAAATCCATATTTACGCCATGGCGTAAATTTGGGAACTAACAAAAAATAATTGAGGTGAGCGAAATGAGGCGGGTGAAATTCCGAAGTGCGTGGGTGTGTGCGAGCATGTTACCAGCCACCACTTGAACCACCGCCGCCGGATGACCCTCCACCAAAACCTCCGAAACCACCACCAAATCCTCCCCCGCCATGCCCGCCGCCAAACCACCACGGAATTGGTAACCCTGACTTAACACTTCGAGCGTACGCGTGAGAAACAATAAAATCAAACAAAAGTCCTGCCGGAACTAAAAACACAATTGCGAGCAACCCCCAATACACAAAGCCGAAAAACAGACCGACGAAAACCCCGATGAATCCACCAACGAGCCCTCCGGCCCACCACGACTTTGACCGACCGAGTACACTCGCTAGCCAAATTGGAATAAAAAATAGAAAATAAAAAATGGTTTCAAAATCCCAGCTCACATTGGAAAAAGGATTCTCCTTCACCGGCTCAATACCAGCGCCCGTAGCATACTCGGAAGAAACTACCGTAATAATCTGATTGACCGCAGAACTAATCCCACCGCCAAAATCATTGTTACGAAATGCGGGTGTCATTATATTTCGGATAATTGAGCTGGCTTCCCCATCAGTAAGCAGGCCCTCAAGTCCATAACCAACCTCAATTCGCATTTTATGATCATCAACGGCGACGATAAGCAATATGCCATTATCCTTTCCTTTTTTCCCAATGCCCCAATCCTTGAAAAGTTCTTCAGAAAAATTTTCAATCGTATCGCCTCCCAAATTTTGCACCGTAACCACCGATACTTCATTACTTGTTGCTTGATTAAATTCAACAAGTCTCGCCTCAAGTGACTGTTGCTCAGGTGAGGAAATCACATTCGCAAAATCATTAACAAAACCACTTGGAGTGCCCGGATTACTGTAGGCAAATGCCAACACAGGCAAAAGAAGCGCCCCAATTAACAATTTTTTATAACGAGAAAGCATAAACAAAGCCCCGCCCGGAACGGGCGGGGCAATAAACTTAGAACTGGACTTTAGGTGCATTCTCCGTGCCAGCCGCCGCTTCAAAATATTCGCGGGCGCCGAAACCAAACACACTAGCGATTATATTTGATGGGAAACGCTTTGTTCGAAGAGTGTAACTCTGGACAGCATCATTAAATCGCTTTCGCTCGACTGAAACTCGATTTTCAGTGCCAGCGACTTCAGCCATGAGTGTCTGAACATTTTCAGAAGATTTAAGCTGAGGATAATTTTCGGTAATCACCAAAAGTCGTCCCAAAGCACTCTCGACTTCTCCGGCGGCCTTTGCTCTTGCGTCTACTGTCGTGGCTCCTGCATATCGGGTACGAGCATCAGCAATAGCCGTAAATACAGCCGTCTCCTGCTTCATAATCCCCTTCACGGATTCAACAAGGTTCGGGATCAAATCAAACCGTCTCTGGTATTGAGCTTCCACCTGCGCCCACTGTCCGTCAATAGCAAAATTGGCTGATACCAAGCCGTTGTACGAAAACATAACATAAAGAATAAGTACCGCGACAACTCCTAGAATAATTTTTGTAGATTTTTGCATAAAAATAAATTAAATAAGTAATGAATGAATCATAACAAAGTCCTAGTAAAATACCAGTCACACATTGGAATCTGAGATTAAATAATTATTTCCCTTTCGGTCTCTCTACAATATAGCGTTTACCTGTCTCTCTGTCGGTCAGCACGGTTTGATTTTTGCCATCAATTGTCTCTACCGTTGCATTTTCTCTACCAGTCAACCACTCGAAGGAAAGTTTTTCCGGTGCTGAAAGTTCTGGTTCTTTAGAAAGTGGATTATGGTAATCATTTAAAATATTCTCAATTGCACGACTTCCATCCTCATCATTTAAGGCTGAAATAATGGAGGGTATTTCTGATTCACACATAACCGACCAAAACTTAAGAACTTCCTCAGCATAGTGAAAAACCTCCTCCTCTGTCATATACACGCCAGGCATCTCCTTGTTCGCCCGAAATGGTTGCCCTGTAAGTACAAATAAATTCTTACTCTCATCAAATTGAATATTCCCCAATAATCCAGGGGAAAGCGGAGGAACAAAACCTTGAACTATAGACGCAACAAGTTTTGCATGATCACCCTTGTTTGTTTCTGTGGAAAGAAATTTATTCCTCCTTCTTAAGAAATTTTCTGCGGGTTCTCGCATCTTATTTAAAATTGGTTCTGTCACCCTGCGCCCTAAAGCTCCAATTTCTTTTGCGATATTATTAAGACGGTCATAAGCCCTGTATTCAGCTAGAACCATTTTTTCATAGTCAACACGCAACTCTTCATCGTTAATATTTTTCTCAGTCGGAAACGTAGAAACCCTAAGGGATGGGCTCTTACAATAAGCCTCAAGATTAGTTTCAGTTTGGGGTGGAGTGACCATTCCCATACCTATCTCAAGCTTGGGAATTCTGCCCTTTAAAGGGTCCTCTTCACTAGCTCGAAATAGCCAATTGTATGTATAAACCCCGTTACCAATTTTAGGTAGAGAATTTCTATCAAGAATTTCTTCTAAAAATTGTTTGCTCCTAAGCTCAGCTGCAACATACTTCCTTTCTTTTTTTAGGGAGCCTCCTGAAAGACTAGGCGTAACATCAAGAGTACACCATATTCTCCGTTCAATATCAAAATAACGCAGGAAGGCGTGAGCACCACCCGGACTTAGGGTGTAATTTATTTCACTTCTCGGTCTATATATTTGAACATCTCCCTCAAAACCAATCGTTGTACCCTCTTTCAAACCGGAGGCCTCAGGCAAAACATACTCGCCATCCTTAAAATTCTTAGGATCCTCATCTGGCGCAATACCAGCACCTAGATCACATGGCACCCCGAGCTTGTGTAAAATAATATAGGCAAGTCGATTTGTGTCATAACAATTGCCTTCTTTTGCCGAAAATATTTTTTCAAGATTAGATTCACCTTCGGCAAATAAAATACGAAGTGAGCCAAAAAATTTAGGTGGGTAGGAAAAATTTTCTTTAAAATAATTCCCAACTGCTTTTATTTTTTCCTTTGTGCTTGATAAATGCGACCATTCTGAAATAAGCGAAGAGAGTTCTTCTGGGAGCTCTGCCCGCATGGCGCCATCGTCCAATTCCATATTTGGTTCCGAAAAACACCCCGGATTCTGAGTGATAAATTCAGATACAGTGGACTCTGACCTAAAATTTTTATCACGATCATGGTACCTTCTAATAATATGATTAAATCGCATGGTCACATCATGCCACTCTGGTGGAATCTCAGTTTTATCAAAAAAACAGTCGCCGGAGTCATTGTAATATATTGGAATATCCATGGTTGCACCAGAGGAATGAACGGCCTCCAAAGAAACAGGTATGCACTGAGCATCCCTGCTGTTCTTACCACCTGATGGGGTTGGCAAAAGTATCATTGAGTCCTCCGTGCCCTCAATCGGAAAATGAAGAAACTCCAAAGTGTGAACATCGACTGACTTAGCCTCCGTTTTCAAATAATGCATACTGACCGGTGCTTCAAATTTAATTTTCCTATCTCCCCTTTCTGCTTCTTTAAAAGAATCAGTATCTGGGTCGTATCGATTAAAGCGTTTAAACCTCATGTTAAAAGGGGATGATAGTGTTCGTGAAGCGATGTTTTCAACTGCTATTGCCGGCAAAAAACGGCTAAAAAATGTCGGCACGGCCCCTGGTGTCTGAGAAAAATCACCTTTTTTCATAATTTGAGACCAGAGTTTCCTGCCAAATTTTTCAGGAATTATTTTCATAAGTACAAGTGAAAACAAACTGTTTGCCTCTGCCCAAAGTTGTTTTGGTATTGCTACAGCAACTTCAACGGTACTTTTAGCTTTAGCAAAAAGTTTATGCAAAATTTTTTCCAATTTTGACTGTGGTATCAGTTCGCTATCTTGTAAAAGATGTTCATTAAATTGTCGGCCCGGTTTTTTCTTGAGTGGGGGGATTATGTTCTGTTCCTCCCTCTCGAGAGTCGTGAATTTTTCCGGCTGGATTTCAAAATAATCACTACACAAATTCCTTAACCTTTCCAAACCGTAGGCTAAATATTCTTTATTTATATATGAAGCATTTTTTTCGCCAAGTTCAGCCCTTGTCTTATTCAATTTATCAACCTCTTTCGGGTCAAAATTATGGGCTCCAAATCCAATTTCCGAATTGACCACCTTAAAAGTGGGTAACTTATCCAATTTGGGCCTTTCAAGCATTGCTTGATATTTTGTCCTACCCACACTTAGCTCAAGGGCTAGCCCTGGTAGCCATCGCTCTGCTTCATCAAGTTTTGGATCCACAATACCCTCGGCTCTCATCTGACCGATTCCTAGTGACAAAAATTTTATATTTTCTAAAAATTTTTCGTACTCTCTGGAAATATCGTCACTTTGATTATCGTGGGGTTCACTCGTTTCAGCCTCGGATTGAAGTTTCTCACCATTTCGAAAAACCTCATCGGAATTACCTGATTCAATACTTGAATAATCTACCCGCTCTGGATCTTTGTGGTTTTTTCTACCGAAATGGATGCGCTCCATATTTACAAAACAATTATTTTGTTACAACAAACTCCACCTCGTTACTTTCCCTACCCCACGGATAAGCGTAAACTTTATACTTTCCAGGTGTGACCACCATATAACTCGGGCAAGGTAAATCAGACTCACCCATATTTTTTGTACACATTTTTTGTGGGACAGTAAACGTAAGACTAGTGGCGCCGGAAGGAAGATAACTCGAAGCAGTAATTGAACCGCTCTCGCCATTACCTTTTACAAAATATAAATATGTATCACCTTCGAAACCGTTCAGATTTTCGCCCTTAATCTCAACACTTGTTCCGACCTTGCCTGAGATTGGAATAATACTGCTAATGATTGGAGCGGGCTCAGACTCTGTTTCATCTGCAATGGGGGCCTCCGGAATTTTAAACGTAGCGACAATCTGATCAAAAGTTTTCGAAAGTGCCGCTTGATCATATTGTTGAATCGTTGGGTCAGACTCGCGCAAGACACCGAGATTGCCACTGTGAGCAACAAGGCTTAACAAATAACAGGTGTTATTTGTAAAAAGTGCATATCGATATGTCACATAAAAATTACCGGCGGCGCCCTCGCTCACTGTCGCCTTACGAAAAGGTAAGCCGTTTATTGAAACATTTTCATATCGAGATTTGTCTGAACCATACACATCAGGGTCACTGTCGTAAATTTGCCAACATTGCGACTGAGAAACTTCCTTCACACCGGCGACCACAGTCGCTTGATAGAGATTAGTACCCGGCTGAAAATCTTTCGGAAAGAATGCACGGAACATGTCCGGATTAACACCATCGAAATCACCTGTCGCGGAAATTTGCTTACTACTCTCATCCAAATACAACGGGTACTTAAGCGAGAAACCGAAAGTTGGGTTTGTGTACTTTTTCCAAGCCTTGGTCGGGTCTTCAGTCTCATTTTGAACAGAGGAAGGCGCGGGTTTAACAGTATGGTACAAACCATAACCTACAAGAAAGACAATAAAAATGGCAACAAACACCATTTCGAAAATTTTTGAGTTTTTTTGTTCCATAGTGCAAATAGTAACACAATGAAATTGAAAAGTGGCAATTAGGTGCATAATGTTGACTTTTTAAGCTAAAAGTGCTATAATTGCGATAGCCAAATAGATCCGGTTGGGCCTCAAAACCCGACCGCTTACAACCAAACCCTTCCGGCTCAGCAGAGCCAGGAAAATGCAGAAACGGAAAGACCAAAACCATGAAAGCAATCCTCAGCCTACTCCTCACCTTCTTTGCTCACGGAGCTTCCGCCGCCACGATTAGTGTCACCGGTAGTGATGCCGGTCCGTCTCAAAGCGTCGCGGTGAACGTACCCAACCAAGTGTTGGGATACTTCGAAACCGACGTCACAGATGAGCCAGTGGTGATCAACCTATCAATTTGGAGCTACTTGCCGACAGTCGGCGTGGGTAGTCTTCCAACGATTACGGGCATGACAATCGTGGACCAAAACAACACGGTAGTCGCCGGCCCGGTTGACAGTGCCAATCAGTTAGTGTTCTTCACCGACCAGGTAGTTTTCCCGGTCGGTAAAAGAACCTACCATCTCAAGGGAAGACTCCCTGCTGGCTTCACCAATAACCAGAGCTTCGCATTCAGGACACGTCCAAGTGTCGGTTGGTCATACACCATACCCACAACAGGAATGGGGCTTGGCCAGAACACCAGCACACCGGTAGCGATGCCCGATCAGGTGATCGTGCTCAACACCGTTACGGCAAAAACCGCCGCGCTGGCGATAGGCGCAAACCTAGTTGGTTCACAAATCTGTGTCGCAGGGAGTATGGGGAAGGCACTTTTCCACGTCACCCTCGATACAACATCTTCCAGCGAGGACGTTCTAATTAGCTCCCTACCTCTCAACCTGTCAGTGACCGATGGCGCGTCACCACTTAGTTTGACTGGTTGCCAACTGTGGGATGGGACAACCGCCCTCAACACAGGATCTGGCATCGTTAATCCATCTGCGACGGGGATAGTAATGTTCACGTTGGACCAGTCTCTCGTTGTGCCGAAAGGCGTGACCAAAGAGTTGGTTATGGTGGGCAACATCAGTCCTTCAGCAACGGGTGTTTACACCTGGTCGGCAACTACAAACCAACTGACGGCAACTGGTGCAACCAGTTCCCAGTCGGCTCTGGTGACGATGACCGCAATGAACACAAGCACGCCTACCGTGATCTACGGATCAACCGGTGGAAATGTAAACATCACCTCGTTCGATCCTGTTGCAAACGGCACATTCATCTACTTCACCGTAGGTGGCACACCAGGATATTCGTTCGCGGTCTTCACCTCGAGCAACCTGGTCAACTGGACAGAACGCACAGTTCTCTCCATCCCGCAAAATGGAGCGATTGATCTTGGTGACTACCTCGGTGACTTTCCGACGGTGAGACCGAAAATGTTCTATAAGGCGCAAGCCTTTTGGCGCAGCCGACTCGCGGTTCGAACTGATCCGCCAGGTTTTGGGCCGATAGTCACAGGCGGTGCTACCGATGTCACGATTGGCAACTACCTTTTCCGTTCGTCCTACGAGGATGCGCGGATAGATCGGATACCGATTAAGCTCACCAGCGGTTCACCCTCGGATTTGATCCAGGTGACACTTTGGGACGGCACCACGAAAATTGGAACGGGGATCTTTGTTGGAACGCAGACGAACAGTGTCGTCAGTCTTACAACGCCGGTCACCTTCCAAAAAGCTGTGGAGAAAGCGATCACGGTCAAGGTTGACCTCGCTCAAATCGGCATCGGCCAATCGGGAAGTTCTGGTAGTCGCATCAAAGTAGACATTGACACCACGAGGCCAGATGTCTGGTCTGTAACTGGCATCTCGTCCGGGACAAGCATAATTCCGGAAGGTGGCACGTCCGTAGCTGGGGCCAGGGTATTCAAATCCTTCCCCATTTGCGAGACAGTAGACTACCTGACATCCCCGCCACCTAACGGATTGCTTCGCTTTAAAATAACGGCGCATCTGGCAGGTGACGTGAGTGTGGCAAAAATGAGCTTCTTGCTGGGTGGGTCAAGTATGAGCATGTCGGGTATTTCACTCTTCGGTTACGAGGACGCGTCATATTCGCAGCCCATAAATGGCTTCACCCCAAGTGGCAAGATTGCAGACGCCGCTGACACAAACACCATGGTGTTTGATCAGCAAGGTTTTTCATACGTCGATAGCTACGCCCTTCGGGGACGGTGGCTTGAAATGTTTCTGAAAAACGCAAATGGCGACACCACAGCGGTTGTCATTCCAGCAGGTCAGACCCGCTACTTTGAAGTCCGAGCAAACCAAGTGCAAGGGGGACAGAACAATTCCTTCTTCAGCATCGACATGCTATTCGATGCTCCGTATGCGGGAATGAAAACCGCCTACCAGCTCTGGCCGGACGGTTGGTTCATCTGGTCGCCCAACTCAATGGGACCAACAAGTATTAGTGCTGACGCTGACTGGACAAGTAGCAGTCCAGGAACATTGCCCACCGTGCCAGGAATCTGGCGAACGGGCAACCTCTGAACAACGGAAGGGGTTTAGTAATCACCTCGGCTCTAGCGCTTGCGCTGGAGCCGATTTTCTTTTCTTTTTTCTGTTTAGTTTCTTCAAATATTTCCCAAATCCGTATTTACGCCATGGCGTAAATACATAATTTAGTGAAAGTGGTAAAAATACGGAAAATCGTCCGTCCGCCACACGTGGCGGACGGCCTATTTCCCCAATTTTGCCCACGGTACTCCGTGGTTGCAACTAATTGAGGACGCCGAGTAGTCTCGACGAAAGCAAACCCGCCCGTGAATCTTCTAGTACCCTCCCATCCCTCCCGACATCCCGCCGCCCATTCCAGGAGCTTCCTTTTTCTCTTCCGGCTCTTCGGCCACCGCCGCTTCAGTCGTAAGCAAAATCGCCGCCGCGCTCGCTGCGTTTTGAATCGCGGTTCGCGTCACTTTTACCGGATCAATAATTCCAGCGACAAGCATGTCAGGCACCATCACATCTTTCAATGCGTCATATCCAAGATTTCCCTTTCCATGTTTTACCTGATCAACAATTACCGAGCCATCATCCTTTCCCGCGTTTATTGCAATTTGTTTTAGCGGGGCCTCGAGTGCCTTGCAAACAATTCCGTAGCCGATTGAAAATTCAGACAAAGCGGTTCCGGCCGTCCGTGCTTTTTCCATTTTTTCAGCAAGTTTTTTAGCCACTTTCACACACGCCACTCCGCCGCCGGCCACCACTCCTTCGGCGATCGCCGCCTTCGTAGCGTTCACTGCATCCTCAATTTTCAATTTCAAATATTTCATCTGCGTTTCAGTCGCGGCACCAACACGAATCACCGCCACACCTCCAGATAGTTTTGCAATACGCTCCGCAACTTTTTCCCCATCATATTTTGAAGTGGTTTTCTCTTTTGTCTTCTTGAGTTCAGCCACGCGCGCATCAATATCGGCCTTCTTGCCTTTACCACCGACAATGATTGTGCTGTCTTTTGACGCAATCACTCTGTGAGCTTTGCCGAGCATCGTAAGTTCAGCATTTTCAAATTTAATCCCAACTTCTTCAGAAATTACAGTCGCGCCGACAGTCACCGCAATATCCTGCAATTGCTCTTTTTTTGCATCACCATACCCAGGAGCTTTTACTGCGAGTACATTAAATGTGCCACGAAGCTTGTTCACAACAAAAGTTCCAAGTGCCTCGCCGTCAACATCTTCAGCGATAATTACCAAATCTTTTTGTCCAGACTGCGCCAATTTTTCCAGGAGCGGCAAAATCTCTTTCACCGAAGAAATCTTTTTATCGGTAATTAAAATCGCCGGATCACTGTATTCAGCTTCCATTCGCTCTGCATTCGTAATCATGTACGGCGACACATAACCCTTATCAAATTCTAGGCCTTTCACCACTTCGGTTTCAATCCCAAAAGACTGTGACTCCTCCACCGTCACCACACCATCCTTGCCCACCTTATCTATAGTATCGGCAATTTTGCGGCCTATCTCTTCAGACTCGGCGGAGATGGTCGCAACCTGCTGGATTTCCTCTTTTGATTTAATTTCTTTTGCAAGCAACTTTAATTCGTGCACCGCATCTTCAGACGCTTTCTCGATACCATTTTTAATACCCATCGCATTTGCGCCGAGCGTCGTATGCTTCATGCCTTCAGCCACAATCGCCTGCATCAAAATCACCGAGGTGGTAGTACCGTCGCCAGCAACGTCATTGGTCTTCGAAGCAACCTCCTTCACAATCTCCGCGCCCATATTTTCAAACTTGTCTTTGAGCGTAATCTCTTTTGCAATCGAAACACCGTCGTTTGTAATTGTGGGAGAACCGTAGCCTTTATCAAGCACTACATTTCGTCCCCGAGGACCGACAGTGATTTTCACTGCATCAGCGACTTTATCCACTCCCAACTTCAGTGCTTGTCTTGCGTGTTCGTTGTACAAAATTGTTTTACTCATAGTAGAAATGTTTAATATCTAAGTTCTAATTACTAATTTCTAAAAAGATGGGTGCGGATCATTCCTGATTTGATTAGAAATTAGATATTAGGAATTAGAAATTATTTAATTATTTTATAATCGCCAACACATTACTCTCATTCACCATATGATATTCCTCACCATCAACTTTTATCATATCGCCCCATTGAAACAAAACAGTGTCGCCAACTTTCACAGTCATCGGTACTAAAACACCGTCGTCGTATTTACCTGGACCCACCGCAACCACTTCTCCTTTTTTGGCACCTTTGTCTTCACTTACGGTCACAGGAATAATAATCCCGCTGGCTGAAACTCGCTCAGCATCTTTTTGTGACAATTCCTTAATCAAAACCCGATCGGCAAGTGGCAGAACCTTAATTGTAGAGGTTTTTACCGACACTTTTTCAACTTTTTTCTTTTTCATATATTGAAAATTAACTAATTACCTATAAAAATTAAACTTCTCAAAAATTTAAAAGGTTACACAAAATGTCCCCATATTTAAGCCATTATTACGAGTAGTTATTGTATATGATTTCAACCCACTGTCTACGGCTTGACTTTTTAGATGAAATATGCTAGTATTAATCCAATCGGAAATGTGTCCGAAAACCACCTAAATGTGGCGGTAAACATTGAACCTTGAAAGGACCCCTATGAAGTTTCCACAACTTGATGCACTGACGCCTCTTTTGGCTGCAGCGAACAGCGCGGCACAACAAGAATTGACTCACGGGAAATATTACCGCTTCCAGCCTCCGGTTACTGCGACTGCGGTGCCCACAGGTGGTCCTGACACCTGCGAACTGGCAGAGTGCGCGTTCGAGCGCGGCTGGTATATCGGCCTGGTCGAGGGTAAGCATGTTTTCCAGGGCAAACCGATCAATGACCAGCGAGTGATCCCCACACCAGCTGGCTACGAGGAGGCTCCGAACCTCGACGAGATTTTGAATGCTCTACGTGCCAGCTACTTCCATGTCCTGTTCATTGGTGGAAGTCTTGCGGTTCTCGATGAGAACCAGTGTGAATGAAGTGCCTTCAAACTTCGACCCCCTCCCCCGCGAACCCGCAAAGTTCGCGGGTTTTCTTTTTCATAATTTTGATTATTTTAAAACTTGACATCTGAATAATAAAATGCTAGTCTTAACTAGTTAGAATCGTGTTCGTTGCCAGGGAGTTGGTTTGAAAAACTCCATGATCGAATTCGCTTCCCACTCTCAATCCAACAAACCCTTTAACAAAAGGTTCTTTGACATACATGAAAACTGAACGAAACTGCACAAAACGCGGCTGGCGCATCTCTCTTTGCTCTTTCTCGCCAGAACAAGACAGACAAATCCTCCTAGTAGGCATGAACGACGCTGAAGTAGCGGGATTCATTAGTGAAAGGGGCCCTTTCACTCTCCCAGATGTTGATCGCAAGATTGCAGAGTGGGAGGAAAGCCGGGCAGAGGGCAAGAGAACTGCATTTGCCCTCGTCGACAACGCCACGGCAAAATTCATCGGTGTGGCACAATTACGGAAAGTAAAAATCGTCGACGGAAAAGCGATGATTACACGCCTCATTGTAAACCCTGACTTTCGAAGCCGGGGTTACGGCACGGAAGCTGGCATGCTGATCATGCACTACGGATTCACGACACTCGGCCTGCGAAAAATACAATCTTGGGTCTTCGGATACAACATGCGCAGTCTCGCATGCGTCAAAAAAACCGGTCTGGTGGAAACAGAAGGGGTAATGCGTGAAAACCGGTTCTGGCAAGGAAAATACTGGGACATGCATAACTTCGCCGCGTTTAAAGACAAGTGGCTTCGTGACTACTGGGGACCTTACGTAGTCAAGCATGGAGCCATGCAGTAATGACTAGCTCCCGCGACCGGCATCGGTCGCGGGATTTCTTTTTTAGAAATTAGATATTAGGAATTAGAAATTGCCTTGTTGCATTTTGCGGGAGCTATGCTACACTATAGGTAATGGAGTTAATTTCTCTTCTTTTACCTTACATACAGGTCACCTTAGCGGTGCTTCTTACGATCGGCGTCTTAATACAACAGACGGCATCCGGTCTTGGTGGCGCACTCGGTGACAGTTTCAGCTCGAGCCACCACACTCGTCGAGGTTTTGAGAAATTTACCTTCAACACCACTATCATCTTGGCCATCGCCTTTGCTTTGTCAGCATTTTTAGCACTCATCATTAAGTAAACATACGAAAATACGAATTTTACGAAACTACGAAATAATACGAAAAAAGGCTCTTCTGAAATTTTCGTATCCATTCGTATATTCGTCCCATTTCGTATTTTCGTATCCTCTCTCCAGTGAAAGAATCACTCAAAAATCTTTTTTCGAAACATTATACAATTCCAAAATCAGACATCGTAAAAGACGCGATGGGCAAATTTTCATTGACTGAAAAAATCCTGTTTTTCGGCTTCGCATTCGTTTTGTGCGTGAGTTCGCTGACATTACTCTGGCAAGTCAACGACTCATTCATGGTTGAAATCCCAAGTCGGGGCGGAACACTCACTGAGGGTGTCATAGGCCTGCCTAGATTCATCAACCCCGTGCTTGCCATTTCCGACGCCGACCGCGACCTTACTGCACTGATCTACTCAGGTCTTCTAAAGGCAACCCCAGAAGGCACCCTAGTTCCTGATCTCGCTGAAAGCTATTCAATATCACCGGACGGCCTTACCTACACTTTCACACTGAAGGCCGACCTAATATTCCAAGACAAAACACCACTAACCGCCGATGATGTTGTATTTACAATTCAAAAAGCTCAAGATCCCACCCTGAAAAGTCCAAAACGGCCAAACTGGGAAGGTGTGATAGCAGAAAAAGTAACTGATCGCGAAATCAAACTCACACTAAAACAGCCTTATTCACCCTTTCTTGAAAATGCCACCCTCGGCATCCTTCCGAAACACATTTGGGCAAACGTCGGAAGCGAGGAGTTCCAATTCAGCCAATTTAATATAGAACCCGTAGGCTCCGGACCATACAAACTAAAAAATATAGAGCGCAACGCCTCAGGCATTCCTATGTACTATCGTCTTGAAGCCTTTGATCAATATGTATCAGGACCAGCTCTCATTAAAAATTTTATCGTACGTTTCTACCAAAATAACGAGGGTGTCATACAGGCATACGAAAACGGCGTGGTAGACAGTCTCACCAATATTTCACCAAAGCAGGCAAGCACAATCAGAGAAAACGGTGGCCGAGTGGAAACAACACCGTTGCCGAGAATTTTTGCGGTCTTTTTCAATCAAAACCACTCATCCGTCCTCGTGAATAAGGAGGTGCGTCAGGCACTTAATATAGCGACCAACAAAGAGGCAGTGGTAACAGAAATTCTAAATGGAGACGGTATCGCAATCGATAGCCCGATTCCCCCAGGACTTTTGCAGAAAAATTCAATTGAAGGCGCTAAAAATCAAACCTACGCAACCGAAGAAGAAAGAATTGCGGCGGCTAAAAAAGTGCTTGAAACTGCCAAATGGAAATTTAACACCGAAAAAGGGCTGTATGAAAAAACCGTAAGCAAGAAAACAGCAACATTAACTTTTTCGATAAGCACTTCAAACGCACCCGAATTGAAAGCTACTGCCGAAATGCTCAAAGAGATGTGGGGTAAAATTGGAGTATTGGTAGAAGTGAAAATTTTTGACATCGGCGAGCTTAACCAAAATGTTATTCGCACAAGAAAGTATGACGCTCTTTTGTTCGGGGAAATTATCGGACGAGACCTGGACCTATTTGCGTTCTGGCACTCATCACAGAGAAATGACCCCGGTCTCAACATTGCCCTATATGCGAACACAAAAGTAGACAAACTTTTGGAAGATGCACGAGCAAGTTCGGATGCTGATGTCAGAATTGAAAAATATAAAGCACTCGAAAAAGAAGTACAGACCGACATTCCCGCAGTCTTCATATATTCTCCAGATTTCCTCTATGTCACAGCGAAAAATCTTCACGGTTTTAACCTAAGCCATGTCACTGTACCGGCCGAAAGATTTATTGGTATCGAAAACTGGTATTTAGAGACAGAGAAGATTTGGAAAGTATTCGCACCAAAGTAATTAAAAAATATTATTAAATAATTTAATATACGAAAATACGAATTAACGAAACAACGAAATAATACGAACACCGCAGTATATCTGCAAAATTTTCGTATCTATTCGTATATTCGTCCCCTTTCGTATGTTCGTATAAACAGACTTCATGGACAAAGATAAAGCAGAGAAACCTAGCATAGCCCCTCGACCAGTCAGCCCGACACACGGAACAACACATCGAGCGCACCCATCTACCGCCACTGCCCGACCATTCCACTCAACTACCGGTATCGGCAGTCACAGAGCACCCCTAAGAAGGCCTGCCCCAAACAGCGGAAGACCGACCGGATCAGGAGCTACTCATTTTGACTCCAAAACCCCTCGAGGTTTTGGCGGCAAAAAATTAGATCGCCCTCATCACCGGGGTGGCACACGACACGCCCCAAACGGCGGAGGCCCTCTTGGCGCTAAAAAAGTTGAAAGTGTCATTCCACCACTGGCCCCAGATGCAATTCGCATTATTCCTTTGGGTGGAGTAGAGCAAATCGGCCAGAACATGACCATGATCGAATTCGGTAATGACATTATCGTCATTGATGCCGGACTTCAATTCAAGGAAGATGACACCCCGGGAATTGACTATATTCTTCCTAACACAAAATATTTGGAGGAAAGAAAAAGTAAAATTAAGGCGCTCATCATCACCCACGGCCACCTCGATCACATCGGCGGTATCCCCTACATCATGGATCGCATCGGCAACCCACCACTTTACACCCGTGCTCTCACCAGCATGATGGTCAAAAAACGCCAGGAAGAATTTCCTCATCTGGCGCCACTTGATATAAAAGTTGTTGAAAAAGAGGACACCGTAAAAATCGGGGATCTCAAAGTAAAATTCTTTTCAGTTACTCACACCATTCCGGACTCAATGGGTATCATCATTGAAACTCCCTACGGAGCAATCGTAAACCCAGGCGACATCAAGCTCGACCATGTAAACGGCGTGCCGACCGAAAAAGAAGAAAAAGAATACGAACGATTCACAAAGGAAAAGGTACTCTTCTTGATGATGGACTCGACCAATGTCGACAATCCCGGCTTCTCGACACCCGAAAGTACAGTTCACAAAAATCTTGATGAAATTATCAAGAACACCAAGAGCCGATTGATCATCGGAACCTTCGCCTCACAACTTGAGCGCATGATGAACATCATTCAGTCCGCTGAAAAGTACGGCAAAAAAGTTGTCGTTGACGGCCGTGGCATGAAAAACAATATTGAAATTGTTAAAAACATGGGTATTCTCAAGGTCAAAAAAGATACCTTGATAACGCCCGAGGAAATGGATAGCTATCCGCCTGATCGCGTTATTGCGCTTGTAACTGGAGCCCAAGGTGACGAATTTGCGTCGCTGATGCGCATGTCCAACAAATCCCATAAGTATTTCAAAATCACTCCTCGTGACAGCGTCCTGCTTTCAGCCTCCATCGTTCCAGGCAATGAAAAGGCTGTGCAGAAATTGAAAGACAATCTCGCAAGGCAAGGGGCAAAAATCATTCACTACCGATCTTCCGATGTATACATTCACTCCACCGGCCACGGAAATCGTGGCGAACTCGAATGGCTCCACAAGCACATCGGCCCTAAATTCTTCATGCCAATGCACGGCAATCACTACATGCTCCGTGTTCATGAGGAACTGGTCAAAGGTCTCGGAATGTCGCCTGACAACATCTGCGTCCCTGACAACGGCACCGTTATTGAAATTCAAAACGGCGGCGAAAAACTTGTCCGACTAAAAGAAAAAGCACCCTCAGGACTTGTGATGGTAGACGGTTTCTCTGTTGGAGATGTTCAGGAAGTGGTTATTCGCGACCGCCAGATGCTCGCCCAAGACGGAATGTTCGTCATAATCGCCTCGGTCAATTCCTCAAACGGCAAATTGAAAAAATCTCCCGATATTATTTCTCGCGGTTTCGTGTACCTGCGTGAATCCCAAGACTTGCTTCACCAAACCCGCATAATCATCAAAAAAACCATCGAAGACACGACCGCCGGTATGAATCCTATCAATTTTGATTACGTGAAAAACGTACTTACTGACAATGTCGGCCGATTCCTCTTCCAAAAGACGGCCAAACGCCCGATTGTCATTCCGGTGTTGTTGGGAGTTTAGAAGTTTGTTAAAATCGTTAAATAATGAATAAAATTATTTCTGGAACATTAATTGTGATTGCCCTACTACTAGCTGGGTTAATTTATGTACAATACCAAAATGGTCAAAAGGTAAAGGACATAAACATTCTATCCAAACAGGTGTTGGAGCAAATGGCTACCGCAAGACAAAAAGGAACTGAAGCCGGTATAAAGGCGCAAATGTACAGCCTTCGAGTAGAAGCGGAAATGGTATTCGATAAATACTCTGCTTATAGTCCTGTTTGTAAAAATGGTTTTTTAAACGATGGTCTCCCTAACATTGAACCCTCTGTATCAAACCTTCTGAAGTTTGTCGATGCCACCGACCAATCTATAGGTGGGATTGAGTGTGTTTCATCAACACGATTTTACGCTATCTCAATTAAAACGAACCCACCAATTGTATTCGAACCCTTCACACTTTGTATAGACTCAACTGGTTATGCTGGGAAGGGAAAAGTTGATAAAGATACACTATCTTGTATATCAAAATAAAATAGATTAAGTCTCCAAACGGCTCAGCGGGCTGTTGAGCTGTTCAATTTACCTGAAATCGGATCTTTTCGTCTTTTCCTCGACGAGCGAGCTTTGTTTTGGAGAAGCCTTACGCAGGCCGACGGGCCGAGCAGAGCAACTTTTCAGCAGAAAAGTATGCCTGCTTTGCCAAAATAATGCGAGAGAGTTTTTGTGTTATAATATTGCTCATGAATCCCGACACCGAGAAAAATTGGAAATCGAGTGTTTTCGTCATTTATTTGCTCAGTTTTCTGTTCAACCTGCATGTAACACTGCCAGTTTACATAAACTCAACTTACCTGGCTCATTTTACCACCGAAAAATTCGTCGGTATTCTATATGTAATTTCTTCAGCCCTAACGATTGTTGCATTTTCAACAATATCCAAAATACTTCGTAAATTTGGTAATTATAAAGTGGCTTTTTTTCTTTTTGGGATAGAATTCTTCGCCTTAATCGGCCTTACATTAACAAATAATGATGTCCTGATTAGCCTACTTTTTATCCTTAGTTTTATAGTGACCGCCATTATCGGCTTTAACCTAGATGTGTTTCTTGAAAGATTTTCAACCGATTCTAGTACCGGGAAAATTCGCGGAACACTATTGTCGACTGCTAACATTGCGTGGATCATATCCCCCCTCATTGCCAGCTTTATACTAACTAACGGCGATTATTGGAAAATTTTCCTAGCTGCAGCCCTTCTTCTTTTGCCTATATTCTTTCTTCTTCACAACAGTTTAAAGAATTTCAAGGACTCTGAATACAAAGTCACACCAATTCGAAATACATTACGAGAAATCGCTCTCAATAAAAATATTTTTTCCATTTTCACCGTCAGTTTTCTTTTGCAATTTTTCTACTCTTGGATGGTTATCTACACACCAATTTATCTCTATACATATGTTGGTTTCAGCTGGCGAGAAATTGGGGTGATGTTTAGCATTATGCTTTTACCTTTCGTACTAACGGAAGCTCCGCTTGGGCGTCTCGCAGACAAGCGCTGGGGAGAAAAAGAAGTAATGTCTATCGGTTTTATAGTGATCGCCCTTGCGACAGCAATGATTTCATTTATTCAAACGAAGGACATGGTGCTTTGGACAGCGATACTCTTCATGACTCGCATCGGTGCAGCCATGGTGGAAATCATGAGCGAAACCTACTTCTTCAAAAAAGTTGATTCGAGTAATGCAAATGTAATTGGCATGTTTAGGACAATGCGTCCGTGGGCGTATGTTATAAGTCCCCTAGTAGCCACGGCTCTATTCGCATTCGCTCTCCCACTAAAATATATTTTTATAGTTCTCGCAGTAATAATGTTCCTGGGTCTCCATTGGAGTCTAGAACTTGAGGATACGAAGTAAATATACCAATCTACTAATGTATACGAATCTGCGAATAGCTACCAATGTTGCGAGCGGATTTTTTATACGTAGTTATTAGTAGTATTAGTATTATTCGTATATTAGTATTAAAAAAATATGAACTACCCGCTTCCCACATATTTTTTAAAAAGAAGTGCTCGAAGTAGGCATATACGACTTCGAGTTGAGGCTGGTGGGCATGTCACAGTGTCGGCGCCGGCGCGCGCAACGGATTCAACTATTAAAAACTTCCTAGAGGGTCATGCTTCGTGGCTTCGCGCCAAAGTTGAATATTTCAAAAAAATTCCAGAGCCGACCCTTGCACGCTCCCAAGAGAAAAAATTATTCGAGAGTCACAAATATCAAGCAAAAGCCCTAGCGGAGCACAAATTGAAACAGTGGAACGAGCGATACGGATTTTCATTTAAAAAAGTTGCCATTCGAAACAGCCGAAGTCGTTGGGGTAGTTGTTCGAGCTCGGGAACAATAAGTTTCAATTACAAAATTGCGTTTTTGCCGGAAGCGCTGGCTGACTATCTTGTAGTGCACGAGCTCTGTCACATTAAAGAACCGAACCATAGCCATGCCTTCTGGTCTATCGTGGCTCACACAGTCCCCGACTACACAGAAAAACGCCGCGCTCTGCGCGATTTTGAAAAGACTTTCGGGCACTTGAATACAAGTGCTAATACGAATATACTAATAGAGACGAATATACGAAACGAGAACGAAAATTTTTAAGATGGGTTCTGGTGTTCGTATAATTTCGTACTTTCGTTAATTCGTATTTTCGTATGATTATTATTTACACAAAAACTGGTTGCCCGTGGTGCAGAGACGCGCTTGCATTTTTACGAGATAAAAAAGTAGCATTTGAAGAGCGAGAGGTACTCGGCAACCCAACCTTTTTTGAAGAGCTAAAAAAGAAAAGTGGTCAGAGCAAAACACCAACTCTCGACATTGATGGAGACATTTTAGCAGACACGGACGCACCTGCAATCGAAAAGTGGTTAAAAGAAAAAGGTATTTTATAAAAGTTTTAGAGATTAGTAATTAGATATTATAATTTTAAATATATGGCACATTTTGCTTGTACTGGCAGTTGCGGTGGAGAATCAAATAACGAGGGGGTGTGCGAAGCGGAGTTTTGTTCCAAAGAAAGCCAGCCGCTTGTTCCCTGCAACTGTGAAGACGGTATGCATAAAGATGCTGGCGAAAAAACAGCGGAAACAGAAGGGAGTATCTACTAATCTCGCAAGAGGTGCTATCGCGAGGCAACACAACACGTAAAATTTTCAAAAAAGTCCTCCTACACATGGGTAGGAGGCACAGGATCGGCTTGCATACCACAGCGGGCACAGCGATAAAAAAGAGGATAACAATCCGATAGCCAGCCGCAGTGCGGACAAATGAAAGAAAGAGCCTCTCGATTGTTTGCAACTGGCGGGCAAGTGAGAGCCATTTCGGCGATAGCGACATGGATACATTCTGCACAGGGCGAACGGCTTTTTCCATCGGCATGCCGTTCTGGGTGCTTTTCCATGCAATCAGTGATCGAGAGCAAGTTCAACCGTTCGGTGATTCCGTGCGAGCACATAGAGCGCCTTTAATATGGTCGAAAAACAGTTCCGGCCGGGTTGACTAAACTCACCCTACCACGCAGTTCTGCAAAGTCAATCGTTACGCCAATTTTCTCATTTCCAACGCCATAAACATCGGGAACTCTTTCCGTGCTTTGTTTTCGGCAGATGCGCGAGGTCCGGGCTGGCTTTGTTTGGCTGAGGTCCATTCCTCAAGTCGGCTGACAGCAAAACCAGCCTTGTGCAATGCCTTAAAATAAAATTGTAGTGGATGATGGAATGAAGCCGTTGTGACAGGGGTCTTTCCACCTGGGTTCATCACAATATCAGTTTCCGATTCAGAAATATATTCATCAACACGTCGATACTGCACCTTAGCTTTTTCATCAAAACCCCACGACGAGCGTTTGGCGACACGAAATGCCGGATGATTCAAAACAAAAATCATTCTACCGCCGGATTTTAACACTCTCGCACACTCAGCAAATACCGCGCTAGGTTTTTTTATATTTTGAATAGCAAGAACACAGACAATCGCGTCAACCGAGTTTGCATTCAAAAAAGTCAGTGCGTCCGCAGGAGTAACTACAAATTTAATTTCTTTCGGTGACTGCGCCCGCGCCAAATCAATCAATTCTTTTGAGAGGTCGGCGCCGACAACCGTTGCCCCGGTCTTTACAATTTCCCGCGAGAAAAATCCCTGTCCGCAGGCAAGATCAAGCACAGTTTCTCCCCTTCTAGCATCAAGTAATCTTAGAAGATTGGGCAAAACCAAATCAGTCTGATATGTCCCTGCTCCAGACTCAAGCAAGTCATCGTACCAGGGAGCAACCGCGTCCCACGAAGTATCTTTAGGCTTTTGGGCCCGTATTGGCTTTTTAAAATCAGGCATGGCCACAGTGTAGCAACTTAATGCCTCAGTGAAAAGCAAACCAAAACAGTTTAACAATTGAAAAAACCCTTGATCCCTTTGCGAGAAATTTTATACACAAAAATTCCAATCACAACCGCGATAATTATTATAACCAAAATCTTGAATTCGTAATGACGCAATCGTCCGAAGAAAATCTCCAGAACATCGCCAAAAAAATATCCGGCAAACCCCACGACGAGCACCCATGATAAACCGCCGAGAAAATTGAAAAACATAAATGTCTGCGTCTTAATACTAGACATTCCAAGACTGAATGGTATCAAATGACGAAAACCGTACAAAAAGCGCATAGAGAAGGCAAGATAGGGACCGGGTTTACCAGAAAATTTTTCTGATACGGTGGTCAATCGACTAAAAAATTTATATTTAGCTACAAGTTGGTGACCTTTGTATCGCCCTAAAAGAAAAAATATATTATCACCGATAATTGTACCGACAAGGGAACACAGAAAAACAAGGTGTAAATCCAAAAGCCCGTCATGAACAGCAAGACCTCCAATGATCAAAATAGTTTCGCCCTCAAAAAGCGAGCCTATTAAAATGGCCAGGTAGCCGTACTGTGTTATGAAATAAATGATGGGGAGAGAAAACATGATAGATTTTGTTAATTGAATTCAGTTTCGCTAGAATGAAATGTTACAAAATCATCACCCAGCACATCTTTCAAAGAAATTCAGACCGGTAATTACAAATTATTTGTTTCCAATTTGTCAGTCACCACTTTCAGAAATATCAGTAAAATATGTGCTGGGTAAGAAAAATATACTCGCCCGCTCGTTATTTTTCTAAAATCCAGCCGGAAGGGCAAGACTCTCGAAAAATGATGGCAACACAAATACCATACCGATCATTGGCAAAACAATTACCGCCACCGAAATAATGAGGGTCCATAAAAAGTACTTGCGCATTTTTTCGGAGGACTCCAATACCGCCGTAAGTTTCTTGTCCTGTTCATCCAGTCGCTTCAAAATATCTTCGTTCATAGACAAATTATAACATGAAAAAGGCCCGATAAAATCGGGCCTCGAGACTAAAACCATGATACTCATATCAGTTGGGGCGCTCTGACGATAAGGCTTTCCCTCCCATAAACTTGGAGCCAATCAACACCTCGTTTACGGGTGATGCAATCGTTGACCCAACGAAAGAAGCTTTGATGCCAAGCTTACCAGCCTGATTGAGAACATGCACTTCAGAACCAGGAGCGCAGATGACAAGCATGCCACAACCACCGTGAAGGGTGCCGTAGGCCTGATAGTCAGACAACTGATACGGGGTTCCTTGTGACAGTTCCTGCGCCTCACGAAGAACAACCGGCGGTTCGGGCATTGAATGCAGATCTGCACCAACACCGGGAGGCAAAATTTCCTTGAACTTGCCCCAGACACCACCACCGGTAATATGCGCAACTCCGCGAATGTCAGGGGGTTGACCATGCCAACTCACACCATGCCATCCCACGAGGTCTTCGATGAGCCGAGCGTAACTGATGGATGGGACAGTGAGCTTCCGCACAAAGCTTCGAACGGTTTCGTTCTGCATCGCATCGCGGACATCCGGCCCCCACTTGTTCAGGATAAGGTTCGTGAAGAACGTCCCGCCGTTACAGCGATATCCGTGCTCATGAAGACCGATGATCGGCATACCGGGTGCAATTCGGCTACCGTCAATCAGCTTGTCCCTAGCACACAGGCCGATGCACGAAGCACCCCAAGTCAGAACCAGCTGATTATCGTCATTCACATCGCAGAAAGCGGTGATGCTGTGCCTCATGATTGCCGTTTCGCCAGTGATGTTGACCATGTGAGCCTTTGCAAGTGCATCACCATACCCTTCCATTGTTGCCTGAAAGAATGGGAAGTTTTTGTCCGTGATTCTCCTGACGTTCATCTCGTTGTCGAGGATGACAGCCAAACGACCCGACCGGGCAAAATCATCTCTGGTCATAGTGATGATCTCCCAGCCGTGACTACGGAAGGCAGCTTCCTCGCCGAGGAAAGTCAGGAACTGGGACTTACCGCCAGCACCATCGTTTTCAACGGCTTCCATAAGTTCCCAGCCGACGACATTTCCGCCAGAGTCCACATGATAATTGGACATCTTTCGGAGAATGTCATGCGTCCAGAGAAAACCGACCGGTCCTCTAAAATTACCGGGCTGGTTCGGAACGATCAGCACTCTGCTTGAATTTCGGTGGCTACGGAAACAAATGTCCTTCGCCAATCTTGATGCCCGATCTCCTGGATCAATGACATCGCGCCAGTAGGCGTCATCTACAGTTTTAGTTGTGCTCATGTTAAGGTTCCTGTGTTCGTTGTTGCTACTGTTCTGTATCGTTTTGGATTCAAAATCCAGGTCTGTTCATAAAACTATCTCAAAGTGTAGTTTTAGGCAAGGATCATAAAAGTAGCGAAAAACACAATAAATGCTTAGAATGTGGCAATGGAAAATAATGACGGCAAAGTGAGAATTAATAAATACCTAGCTGATAAGGGGCTTGCGACACGGAGAGGTGTAGATGCGCTCATTGAGAGTGGCAAGGTTTTTGTGAATGGTGAAAAGGCCGTGTTGGGGCAAAAAGTGGGAGCAGAAGATAAAGTAGAGGTTAGAGGTAGCGCCGCGCCCGCTA
>JBBTUO010000002.1:34356-61618 GCA_038063715.1 Patescibacteria group bacterium
CGCGGCGCTACGTTGCCTACTACAAACCAAAAGGTTACGTCACCCACTCGCCAACAGAAAATGAAAAAGAAATCGCAGAGGCATTTGATATGGAAGACTTGTTCCCTATTGGCCGGCTCGATAAAAATACCGAAGGTCTAATCCTGCTCACCAACGACGGCCGAATCACCGACCGCCTACTCAATCCGAAATACGATCACGAAAAAGAATACATTGTCGGCACCGAAAGAAAAATCAACGAGGGCTTTAAAGAAAAGCTAGAAAAAGGTGTCGATATCGGAGAAGGCGAGCTGACCAAACCGGCCAAAGTTGAGCTACTTGATGAACACCATTTTTCAATTGTGATAACTGAAGGCAAAAAGCACCAAGTAAAACGCATGACCGAAGCGCTCGGAATATCGGTGCACGATCTCAAGCGGGTACGAGTCATGAACATCACCCTCGGCAACCTAAAACAAAACACCTCTCGCGAAATTAAAGGTAAAGAACTGGAAACTTTTCTAAAGTCCCTCGGCTTATAAAAGAAAAACGCTCCAGCAACCTGCTAAGAGCGTCTTGAGAAACAGAAAGGCCTACTTGGCAGTGGCAGGAAACAGGCGTTCGACGAGACCGTCGATTGCCCGACCGGCAGCAGGGTTCTTGATCCGCATCGCAGCCACCTTACCGACGGCCGCATACACTGCCTCCGTTGAAACTTCTGCGGCGGCGGCAACTTCCGTGATAGGAATGCCGGCGTGCAGAGCAATGAACAGGAGACTTTCCGTGACACCGACTGCCCCATCCCCATTGTGTTCAGGGCTGACAATCCCCTTGGGCTCAGCCGCAACTTTTGCCGGCTTCTTTTTCGGACCCCTGGAAGGGGCCGTGGCGGGATCAGCGCCAGCGCCTGCTTCGACGAGTTTCTTGGCCTCAACTTTCGACTTGACCTCATCGACGAACTTGGCATCGTCGCCTTCTGGATCAGCGGCAATCGCCTTGGCAAAGGCCTTGGCGTATGCGTAGTTCTGCGGACAGCCAACAGCTCCATTGATCATGGGGCCGCTCTGATGGTAGCAATCCGCTCCGAGCAGATACATCAAACGCTTGCGTGGGTGTGTGCCATCGGGGTTTGTCCCGTCACGGAGTTCGTCTTCAGTGATTTTTGCCGCTTTGCAAACCGCGTTCACAAGGAACGCGACGAGTTCTGTGTTATTTTTCGCTGGGTTCATGTCTTTGCCTTTCGGTTCTGGTTTTTCTGACTTTGCAGGTTTTACTGGTTTAGCCGCCGGCTCCGGTTTAGGCGGAGCTACCGGCAGTGGTTTTGGTGGTTCTGCTTCCGGTTCCGGTTCAGGAACTGGCGGTAGAACTCTTGGGCGAGCTGCCAGTCTTGGAACTTGAATTTCTTGTTCTGGCTCAAGTGGTTGCTGGTCTTCTGAAGCTAGCCGGGGAGCCACGAGAAAAGTTTTTTTCTGTGCGGAACTATTTGCCCCTCCACAGTTAATCTCGTCAAAGAAAACATTGCCATCATTTTCGCTTGAAGAGACACCGGTAACCCTGCCATCTCTACGGGTAACATCAAAGGTCTTGCCTTTGATAATGACTGTTCCATCCTCCTTAAGCAGCCTGAAATCGACTACCGTTGGCGAACTGAAATCCCCCAACTCCAAATAGTGGGGTGGGCTAGCTGGTCCAATCGCAGTAAAGTAACCACCTTCCTGCCGTATTGCCGAGAAACCTGCGTCCTCCAAAAACTTCCTGACGGTCGGACTGACAGACGCCCGGACATTTCTCACGGTGAGCTTTTGCATGTCGGCCTTTCTTGTTTGTATTCCTCCTTGAAGGAAATTGTTATTGTTCTGCGTGTGAACTCTCGTAAGTTAATCAAATGGGGGGGGCAAAAGTCAAGTAACGGCTCACCGCTCTAACAATTCGGCCGTCTCAATCCGCGGATTGAGACGGCTGAGGCGAACACTTGAGAATTCCCTCATCTTTTGCTAAAATGTCAGCCTGGCCAAGCCGAGGTTTTGACCATTGTGTATGGAAAACGAGCCCAAAAACACTACATGGTGGAAGCCAGCATTTGAAATCGCCAGTCTTATTTCTGCCTGGATCGTAGTACCGATACTACTTGCCCTAATTGGAGGCAAGTGGCTCGACGAAAAGTTCCACACCGCGCCGACAATCTTCCTTAGCCTGACCGTCGTCGCCTTTTTAATATCATCATTTGGCATCGTACGGGCAGTGCTGAAATACATTCGCGAAATCGAAATCCTAGGAAAACAAAACAATGGCAACAAAAACGACACAAACTAATACTGAGCATACCGTCGAGCCGGTTACAACTACCGCCGAGGTGAAGCATGAAGTAACACTATATGCGGAGCCAATCGCCCACTTTGGCTCGTTCACGATCACCAACGCTCTCCTGACAGGCTGGGTAACCGTCATTGTCATCGCTGTGTTTATTTTCGCAATGCGATCACGACTTCGCGAGGTGCCGAAGGGCCTGCAAAACTTTTTTGAAGTGATTCTCGATGGTGCACTGTCGCTCTGCGACCAAGTTACCAACAGTCGAAAAATTTCCGAGAAAGTGTTTCCGCTCGCTTTTTCGGTTTTCACTTTCATAATAGTAAATAACTGGTTTGGTCTCCTGCCTTTGGGAGGATTTGGCATTATTGAGAACGGCGAACACGGCCTCGCCTTTATCCCGTTCCTTCGTGGTGGCACTGCGGACATCAACACCACAATCGCTCTCGCAATTATGGCAGTTGTCGGCGCCAACCTATTCGGTATTTTCTCAATCGGCACATGGAAAACTTTCAACAAATATGTTAACCTCAAGGCGTTAGGATCGATCTTTACAACAATCAAAAAGGATCCGACAGTGCTCGTCATAGCGCCTGTCACCTTTTTCGTCGGTATCCTCGAGCTTATCGGCGAATTCGCAAAAGTAGCATCACTTTCATTCCGATTATTCGGCAACGTTTTTGCCGGTGAGGTGCTCTTGATGGCTATGAGCGCCATTTTCGCCTATGTCCTGCCAATTCCATTCATTTTCATGGAAATTTTTGTCGGTGCGATTCAGGCATTAATTTTTGCGATTTTGGTTTTGGTATATTTCACGATCGCGTCACAAGATCATGACGAACACGAGGAACACGAAGTTCATCATGAAGGTGCCGAGGCGCACGCATAGTATTTGAAAATTGTCTTCTGATATTTTTAATTTAAAATGTCGGAAAGCAAAGGTCAAATTATTATTAATAAATTGAAAAATAGGACTGACGATTTTGGATGCAGTTCGAGGCGCGAGCGAGAAGCGAACCGAGATGTATGCATATACATTGAGGGAGCATCGGAGCGAGCAACGATGAAATGCGCCGAAATCGTAAGTCCTAAAAAAATTATGGAACTCGTACCATTAGCAAAAGCAATCGCAATCGGAGTCGGTGCCATCGGCCCAGCCATTGGTATCGGTATGATCGGCGCTCGCGCCATGGAAGCCATTGGTCGCAACCCAGAAGCAGCTGGAAAGATCTTGGTGCCAATGCTTATTGCATCGGCATTCGCAGAAGCTATCGCTATTTACGCCTTAGTTATCGCCTTCTCTTTGTAAAACCAATAAAATATCCCCATCTGCTTTGTTGCCGGCTCCGTTTGCTCCCGCAATTTAATAAACATACATTTTGGTCGCAAGCCTCGCCGGCGCCGCGCACCTGAGGCCATTTAATTGGTTTACCGACACTTATTTAGAAATAGAGTTGATAGTTATCAGGTTTAGGATTCAAACATTTTGTCAAAATCCTAAATCTCAAACTGTCCGCTTATCGGCAGTGTCTTATTCTTAAATCTTGAATCTAAAATCTTAAATCTATTGCCCATGGAATCTATAATCTCAACATTTCACATCGACTGGAAAATAATAATCGCCCAATCGGTCAACTTCGCCATCGTCTTTTCTCTTTTATACTACTTCGCAATCCGACCAGTCAACAAATTGATGGCCGAGAGAAACAAGAAAATCTCTCAGGGTATTGATGACGCCAAAACGAACGCTGAACTTCTCACAAACACCAAAGCCGAATACGAGGCGGCGCTCGTAAAAGCTCGCGCCGAAGCTCAAGCCATTTTCCAAAAAGGTAAAAAGGAAGCCGAAGCCAAAAAGACCGAAATGACGGAAACCGCCAAAAAAGAGGTTGAAACCATGATTGCCGGTGGTAAAAAGACCCTTGAAGCCGAAAAGGTAAAGATGGTTGAAGAAGCAAAAAAGGAGATTGCATCTCTTGCTGTTGAGGCGACCAGGAAAATCCTAGCAGGAACGGTGAAGGATCTTGAGAATGTAAAATAAAATGGCAGTGATATCATCAAAAAATGTTGCGAGGGCTATCTATGCATCCGCAAAAGACAAAAGTGGAGCCGAACTTGATCGTACCCTTACAAGTGCGCGTGATTTTTTAATAAAGAAAAATCTTCTATCGAAATCTAGTGAAATTTTAGATTATCTACAAAAATTTACGGATGAAGATTCAGGCACAGTAAGAGCGAAAATCTTGAGTCCCGGTAAAATCACTGAGCACGCCTCCCACGAATTAAAAACGGCTCTCAAGAAACGCTACAAAGCCACCGACATAGTCCTCGACCTCAAAGAAGACAAATCGCTAATCGGAGGATTCAGGGTAGAAGCGAACGACGAAGTGATAGACCTGTCGGTAAAAAATAAATTGACCCAATTGCAAGCTCACCTTTCACACAACTAACATGACAAAAAATAATATCGTAGAAAATTTAAGAAATCAGATAGAGAGCTTCAAAGCCGAAGTAAAAGCCGAAAAAGTCGGCCATGTTATTGAGGTGTTCGACGGTATTGCAAAAGTGTCCGGTCTTTCCGATATTAAAGCATCTGAAATGGTGACCTTCCCTGGTGGCGAAGTCGGTGTGGTGCTCAACCTCGACGAAGATACCATTGGTGTCATTATTCTTGGCGATTTCTCAAAAATTAAAGAAGGTGACGAAGTGAAGGGTACCGGCCAAGTGCTTCAAGTGCCTGTTGCCGACGCTCAAATCGGTCGCGTGTTAAATGCGCTCGCCGAACCAATCGACGGTAAAGGTGCGATAAAAGCGATAAAGACCAACCCTATCGAAAAGGTAGCCCCAGGTGTTGTGACTCGTCAATCAGTTGATCAGGCTGTTCAGACTGGTATCAAATCAATCGATGCCTTGATCCCAATCGGCCGAGGCCAACGCGAGCTCATCATCGGTGACCGCCAGACCGGCAAGACCGCAATCGCCATTGACGCCATTTTGAACCAAAAAGGCCAAAACATGATCTGTGTGTATGTTTCTATCGGTCAAAAAGATTCAAAATTGCGTAAACTCCAAACCCGTCTTGAGGAAGGCGGCGCCATGGATTACACCGTCATCGTGTCAGCCGGTTCATCCGAATCAGCCGCGCTCGCCTACATCGCTCCCTACACCGGCGTTTCAATCGCTGAATATTTTATGGAACAAGGTAAAGATGTGCTCGTGATCTACGACGATCTTTCCAAACACGCTGTCGCCTACCGAGAAATTTCACTCTTGCTCCGCCGACCACCAGGCCGTGAAGCGTACCCTGGAGATGTGTTTTATTTGCATTCCCGTCTTTTGGAACGCGCCTGCCGAAGAAACGCAAAATATGGCGGCGGTTCTATCACTGCCCTTCCAATTATCGAAACCCAAGCTGGCGACGTGTCTGCTTACATTCCAACCAACGTCATTTCGATCACCGACGGCCAAATTTTCCTCGAAACCGACCTGTTCTACAAAGGTATCCGCCCGGCGGTCAACGTCGGTCTTTCCGTGTCTCGTGTCGGTTCATCCGCCCAGATCAAAGCGATGAAAAAAGTGTCAGGCACCTTGAAACTCGACCTCGCCCAATTCCGCGAACTCGAAGCCTTTTCACAATTCGGCTCAGACCTCGATGAATCGACCAAGAAGCAGTTGGAGCGAGGCAAGCGCGCGGTGGAAGTCTTGAAACAGCCACAATACTCCCCAGTGAAAACCGAACACCAGGTGGTAACTCTCTACGCCCTGACCAAAGGCTTCATGGATGATGTGCCCGTAGAAAAAATCAAAGCTTTCGAAACTGGTTTGATCGAGTACACCGAACGCAACGCCAAGACCTTCTACAAAGATGTCCGCGAAACCAAAATGTGGACCGATGCCGGCGAGGCGGAGCTGAAAAAAGTGATTGGGGAGTTTAAGAGTAGTTTTAAGATGTAATTATGGAGCCTCAAAATAAAGAAAAAAAAGCTTGCTTAGAAAAAGTCAACTCATTCCTCTCCAAATGGGCTCCCGTGATAACGGTAATAGGAATTTGTTTAGCTTTAATCCCATACATTAATGAAAAAATTTCAAACCAACAAAACTTTAAAGCGGTATACTGTATTAACTATAAATTAGCCACCTTTTTTGTAAGCGCTTCGGCAAAAGAAGCTAACTGGCAAGCACGGTACCATGTAAATGAATACCTTAGTGACTGGAATAACAGTATAAATTACTTCGATACAGAGGAAAAAAGAATAGGTGCTATAGCAACGATCGAAAACATGATCACACTAAATAGGATGCAAGACCAATTTCAATTTTACGAACCGTTTATAGGAATTAGCCAGGGTCAGGAAGCATTAGAGAGGCAAAGTAACAAAATTTATTCTGCAGTCGCCTCCTCATCAAAAACTATTCTCTCAAACTTAAGTATTCTAGGTTTTAACAAAGAGTCCTGTAATGATCTAGTAGCGGAACAATTTTAAATTATGGCTGGAAGTAAAGAAATCAAACGCCGAATAAAATCGGTCAAAAGCACGAAGAAAATCACGAAGGCCATGGAGCTCGTGGCGGCTTCGAAGATGAAGCGTGCGGTATCCGCTACGCTGTCTTCACGACTGTATGCTGAATACTCGTGGGAGGTTCTGACTTCGGTTGCCGAAAATATCGAGGAAATGACGCACCCGCTTTTTGTCGAACGCCCGGTCAAAAATATTCTTTTAATACTTGTCACCTCAAACCGAGGCCTCTGCGGTGCGTACAATTCCCAGGTCATTAAAAAAGTGCTCACATTGCTTAGAAAAGAAAACGCAACTGCTCAAATTGATTTAATTACCGTTGGCAAAAAAGGCGACCGGGCGATGCGTCGAATTGGTAAAAACATTATCGCCACTTTTACCGAACTTCCAACAAACATCGCCCTTTCTAATATCACTCCAATTTCAAAACTGGCCATTCAGGAGTACGGCGCAGGAAATTATGATAAAGTAGTCGTGGCCTACACCGATTTCGTATCAGCCATGACCCAGAAACCGAATATTAAGCAAATCCTGCCTGTCTCAAAGGAAGACCTTAGAGACACAATTGACAGTTTACAAGTGACAATTGACGGGAATCCGGAGTCAAAGGTCAAAGGTCAAATGTTAAATGCTCCTGTCGATTATCTTATAGAGGGCGACAAAATAGCTCTCATCGGATCGCTCGCCGAAAAGCTCTGCCGAATGCAAATCTACCAAATGCTTCTAGAGTCCAACGCAAGCGAGCAATCTAGTCGAATGGTGGCGATGAAAAATGCGAGTGAGGCGGCCGGAGAAATGATTGATGACCTGACTCTCGCATTCAACAAGGCAAGACAGGGTTCGATCACGCAGGAAATATCGGAGATTAGCGCGGGGATGGCAAGTATCAATTAGAAATTATAAATTACACATTATGAACACAACAGGCAAAATCAAAAGAGTAATCGGACCGGTCGTCGACGTCGCCTTCGAGGGGTACGTGCCAGACATCTACAGTGCGCTCACCGTGATGAACGGCACAAAAAAAATCGTTCTTGAAGTCGAACAGCACATCGGCGCTGACACCGTCCGCGCGGTCGCCATGGACTCAACCGACGGCCTCTCTCGAGGCATGGAGGTCACCGATACCAAAGCTCCTATTTCCGTGCCTGTCGGAAAAGGAACGCTCGGCCGAATTTTTAATGTGCTTGGTGATGCAATTGATGACGGAAAAGAAGTTGCCACACAATCAAAATCCCCTATTCACCGCAAAGCGCCAGCCTACGTATCACAAGCAACCAAAGTTGAAATTCTCGAAACTGGAATTAAAGTTATCGACCTCATCTGTCCTGTGCTCAAGGGAGGTAAAGTCGGTCTCTTCGGAGGTGCCGGCGTGGGAAAAACTGTCGTTATTCAGGAACTCATTCACAACATTGCCTCAAACCACGGAGGATATTCTGTGTTTGCCGGAGTCGGTGAACGAACCCGTGAAGGTAACGATCTCTATCACGAAATGAAGGAGTCTGGCGTGCTCGACAAAGTGGCGATGGTGTTTGGCCAAATGAACGAACCGCCGGGTGCCCGTATGCGCGTGGCTCTTTCAGGACTCACCATGGCTGAATATTTCCGCGACGTGGAAGGCAAAGACGTGCTCTTCTTTATCGACAACATTTTCCGCTTCACCCAAGCCGGCTCTGAAGTGTCAGCACTTCTCGGACGCATCCCATCAGCCGTGGGTTATCAGCCTACTTTGGCCACTGAAATGGGTAACTTGCAGGAACGCATCACCTCGACTGATAAAGGCTCTGTAACGTCAGTACAGGCGGTATACGTGCCCGCAGACGACCTTACCGACCCTGCCCCTGCCACAACCTTCTCCCACCTAGACTCTACTGTTGTGTTGAACCGTTCACTCTCTGAAATCGGTATCTATCCGGCCGTAGACCCTCTCGACTCATCATCAACCATTCTTGATCCAAACATTGTCGGAAAGGATCATTACGAAGTGGCCCGCGAGGTCCAGCGCGTCCTGCAAAAGTACAAAGATTTGCAAGACATCATCGCCATTCTTGGTATGGAGGAACTTTCCGAAGACGACCGAGCGCTTGTTACACGCGCCCGAAAAATCCAGCGATTCCTTTCACAGCCATTCTTCGTCGCAGAACAATTTACCGGTTCAAAAGGTCAATATGTTCCGCTCGCTGAAACGATCCGCTCGTTCAAGGAAATCTTGGAAGGCAAACATGATGCCAAGGCGGAGAACGAATTCTACATGCGCGGAGCCATGTAGTCATTGATTTTCGTATGTGTTCATAATTTCGTTAATTCGTATTTTCGTATAAAAACTGTGTCTAAAAAATTAAAACTAAAAATAATCACTCCAGAAAAACTGATTCTGGAAGAATTGGTAGACCAAGTGACACTCCCTAGCATGCAGGGTGAGCTAACTATTTTACCTGACCACATTCCACTCATTGTTGGTCTTGCTTCTGGCGATATTGTCGCTGTCACTGGCGGAGAACACGTCCCGTTTGCTGTTACTGGCGGTTTTATGGAAGTAAAGCAGGATGAAAACAAACAGACCGTTGTGGCAATTTTGGCCGACTTTGCCGAGCACGTTTCCGAACTCTCCGAAGCGGCTATTGAAAAGGCAAAAGCACGTGCCGAAGAGCTCAAAAAACAAATGGAAAACAAAGACGTGGTGGATTTCGAACATTTCGCCACCGAACTCGAACGTTCCCTCACCCGCGTCAAAATTGCCGACAAGTGGCGAACCAAGAAATACCGCAAGTAGATTTAGGATTTTAGATCGACGATTCAAGACCTGAAGACCCCGCCCCGATGCAACATCGGGGCGGTCTTTCTTTGTTTTATTCTTGATTCAAGATTCATAATTCATAATTCCACCCATAAATTGACTTTTCTCACCCCGCAAGTAGACTAAACACTGGCTATATCCTTCCGACTGTTTCGGAAAGGAATGACACAACCCATTGTTGCGTTTTTAGGCCTTTGAAATTGAATCGTTTATGGAACCTCTGAATAGAAACAGGGTCATTGTCGCAATGGACGACATGGACTTGAGCGTATCAGTGGCACTGACACAACTCATCACGGGTCATGTGGCAGGAGTCAAATACGGGTTTGAGCTACTCTGCATCGACGGTGCAGATCGCATCATGAGCTTTATGGACGGGCTAAATGTCCCTGTCTTTCTCGATCCGAAGCTTCATGACATACCGAACACCGCAGCGAAAGCTGCGAAGAAACTCGCTCGTCTCGGTGTATGGATCATCAATGTCCACTGCTCCGGCGGAGCCAAAATGATGGAAGCTGTGCGCGCCGCAGTGGACGAGGTCTGGGAAAAAGAACGTGATGAATGGGGGTTGAAAATCAAACCCCTCGTCATCGGCGTCACCGTGCTCACCAGTCACAACTGGCGTAGTCTCGCCGACGTTGGCTTCTTTGCGAATGAAATCACTCACGCATTCGTCGGACACGAAGATGAATGTTTCGAGAAAGCGCGAATAGAATCTGTCCAGGCATTGACCGTGAAGCTCGCCCGGCTGGCCCAAGCCTCCGGTCTCGACGGCGTCGTCTCGTCCCCACAAGAAGCTCAGGCCATTCGCCAAGCATGTGGGCCGACCTTCCAAATCGTCACGCCAGGCATCCGGCTTCAGGTTGAAGCTGGAACAATGGATGATCAAGTCCGTATCGCAACTCCAGCAGGAGCAATCCTGGCTGGAGCTGATTGGCTCGTCATCGGCCGTCCGGTGACAAAAAGTGAAAATGCTGTAGCAACCCTGAAAAAAATCAACCTGCAGGTAGCCGACGCACTTGCGCAGAAACACTGAAAACAGAAACAAAAGGAAAACCATGACCGCAGAACAACTACAAAAAATCCGCTGGTATGAACCGAGATACCAGAACATGCAACCTGACGACCTGCGTGAAATGCTCGAAGCGGCAGACGCTCTCTGGCTTCATGCAGGAGATCCAAAAGCTCCGCACGCGGAACTCACTTCGGGCAAACACAGCAACGGTTTTGTGGATGTGCTACGAGCGCTCCGTTTCTCCGCTGTCTGCTGGCTCGCGGCAAAATCCCTCGCAACGAAAATTCGCGACAAATACGACGGCCCGATAGACTGGGTCATCGGATCAGACCACGCTGGAGCCGTGTTCTCCCAAAATGTCGCACTTCATCTCAACGCAAAGCACGACTTCACCGAAAAAGGTGCCGACAAAGCACAACTCTGGAGAAGGTTCACGATTGGGCCGCAGGAAGTGGTGGTGCAAGTGGAAGAGTTAATGACTACCGCACTTACCCTGAAGGAGGTGCGCGATGGCATTCGAGCAGGAAACGATGGACCGGTGACATTCGCCCCGGTTGCCGGGGTCCTGGTGCACCGCTCAAGTGTGTGGAAAATTGAGGACACAAGTGTGGTCCCGTTCGCCCACTATGACATCACAGCCTGGACGCCAGACGAATGCCCACTCTGCCAAGGAGGTTCGCCTCTGGTCAAGGAGCCGAAGAAAAACTGGGCACTCCTGACGGGCAAAATCTGACTCAAACGAATCAATCACGGGCGACACCACGGTGTCGCCTTTTTATTTCCCAATTTTGCCCACGGTACTCCGTGGTTGCAACTAATTGAGGACGTCGAGTAACCTCGACGTAAATTAATCGCGCTCATATACCCCTTATTCTCACGAATAAGGGGTATATGAAAAAAATATTTGTTTTAACCTCGCGCGAGTTACTTTAGTTAACTAAAGTAACTGGGCTTACAATTTATGAATCTTAACGCAACACTTTTTCGACACCTGAAGTCAGGTCAATCAATTTTGAGGGAGAAGCAATTACTGTACCGCCATCTTTATAATAATCAACTAGGTGTCCAAAGTAGGCGCGGGCCTCGGAAATGTTTTTTGCAACGGGGAAACCCTGGGGATTGGCTGATGGGGCAACAAAAGGTCCTGTTTCGCGCAGAAGTCTCAATAAACCGGTCTTCTCCGGCATCCGGAATGCCAAACTATTCTGACCACGATGGAGGTAAGCAAACTTTTCTTGCGTGCACGGCAAAATAATACTGACTGGCCCGGGCCACCATTTTCTTAAAATCTTTCTTTGATCGGCGGTTGGGAGTACACCAAATTTTTTCAAATCCTTCATTGAGGAAATCAGAATAATAAAGGGCTTGTTCAGGTCGCGCTTCCGGAGACGATAAATTTCACTCACGGCTCGGTGACTGAATGCTGAGCCTAAAATTCCGTATGTCGTGTCGGTCGGCATTACCACAGTCCCTCCTCGCAAAAGCACATCGCTCTCGTCCTCAATTCTCTTCCCCCATTGCCATCGAGGTTTCTCCCCTGTTACCCAGGTCAAAACGATAAAAATACAGGTCCAGGAAATTATTGGTATCACCACATTAACCAAAATATCTAGATCTGAATTCTTCTCCGGATCAATGGTAGCCAAAACACAAACAAGTAAAACAATATAAGCAAAATTCAAAAACCAGCCCTGCCAAGTAGCCGGATACCAGCCCCAACCGTACTTTTTTCTTTTAAACCAGAACTTCTTCATCTATATATTATACAACACTTGAAAGCCACTTTTCGATCTTCTTACCATCTCGCGCAAGCCACCTAATATTACCGTCAATTTTTTCCAGAACCTGTTCCACGGCTCGTGACGCTCCGGGAGCCGGGTGTGTTTTAAAGAATTTTTTGAAATCGTTGTAATTAGCGCGGGTGTGAAAAACCGTGCCCGCTTTTACAAGGCGTGACAGCGAATACCCGCCAGAACCGTAGCGCTCAAGAAACACTGGCCAGTTCTTTTTTACAAATTGCCACGCCAGATCACGGCCGAGAGGATTGCCCCATACTGAAGCAACGAAACTCAATGTGTCCTGACTACGAACATCTTTTGATAGTGCGAACTCGAGAACCTCCGCAAGTAATTTTTTATTCATGAAGCTTGAGAGCGCACGACCAAGTCTACCCTGCTCCTCGTGTAATTTTTCTTTTTTGTAGAGAGTGAGCAATTTTCGAAACTCCGGCTCCCCTAAATGTTCGGAGGCGACACCATATACTGCCCCTCGTAAATCAGCCGGCACGAGCTTTCCATCATTCAAAAAATCGAGCATCATTTTTTTAGCGATCTCAACTACCCTTTCATGGCCATAATCACCAGCACTACCGATGGTAAGACTGCGCAAGAGCGCTGTCTCGTGGCTTTCTCCAGCTTTTGGTGCAAAACCAACCTTTTCAACCGAAAAATCAAAAATTGATCGTGCAAATTGCGCGTATTTTTTAGAGGCTGGTGAATCAGAAATAAGATTGTAAATTTTTCGCAGGCCAATCGAAAGCTCAGCCCACACAGTATAGCTATCTTCATTTTTATACTCACCCACCAAGGCCAACGCCTCAGTGGTTGCAACCACCCCCCCTTCTGCCAATGCAAATGAATCGCGGATCAGTCCAAGTCTATCAAGTGAGTCGAGCTTCTTCTCTCGTACTGGTTTTTTGAGTTTCTCAAGCAGTTCAGGCGAATATGCGGTGCGGAAAAAACCTGACTCGCCAAGATTGATTTTGAGCCAGGAACTGTCCCCGCGCGTACTCGCGCGGGGCAACTCCACCTCTTTTTTACTCAAAAGCACCTGTTCAGTTTTACCACCTAAAACCTGCATCGAAATTGGTACAGACCAGAAGGTTTTGTCTTCTAAATCCTTAGCGCTCTTTGGATTTGATAAAAACCGATGCTGACACAAGCGTAATTTCCCAGAGATCTCGGAAACTTCCACTACCGGATAACCGCCCTTACCCGTCCAATTTTTCATTATCTTCGCTACAGGCTTTTTCGCGATCTTTTCAAATGCCTGCCAGAGGTGAATGGTCGAGGCGTTTGAATAACTGTGCTTTTTTAAATAATGACGGAGGCCGTCGCGGAAATCTTTTTCTCCCAAATAATCAGCGAGCATTCGAATCACTGATGCCCCTTTTGAATAACTCACCTCATCAAAAATCTCCGCAATTTCATCCGGATGATGCACCGGTATCTCAATCGGATGCGTGTGTTTTAAAGCGTCCAAAGACAATGCTCGGTTCAAATCCATATAGGCAAATTGAGTCCAGATATTCCAGGATGGGTAGAGCTTGTCCACCGCTAGGTACTCTATATATGAGGCAAAGCCCTCGTTGAGCCACAAATGCGTCCACCACTCCATAGTAACTAGGTTGCCGAACCACTGATGAGCAATTTCATGAGCAATCACGAGCGCGACATATTGCTTTGAGGCAGCTGAGGAATTTTTCGGATCCACCAAAAGAGCGGTCTCTCGATAGGTAATGGCGCCCCAATTTTCCATCGCGCCCGCGGAAAAATCCGGAATAGCAATCATGTCCAACACCGGCAACGGGTATGGAATATCGAAATAGTCATTATAAAAAGAAAGAGTCTTGGCGGCACATTCAAGGGCGAATTCTGCCTGATGTTTCTTCCCCGGAGTCACAAATACCCGCACAAGCGTGCCTTCTTTCGTTCTTGTTTCAATATGTTCAAACTGGCCGATGATGAATGCCAAAAGATATGTAGACATCTTTGGCGTCGGAGAAAAAGTAACTTCTCGCAAACCATCTTCCCTTTCAAGTTCAGACACGGGCAATGTATTGGAAATCGCCACTGTATGGGTCGGTACAAGCAAAGTAACATCAAAAACAGCTTTGTGAGCCGGCTCATCAAAACAAGGAAACGCTCGCCGTGCGTCAGTAGACTCAAATTGAGTCGTGGCCATGTGGTGCTTCTCACCCGCCACCTCGTACTGGCTTCGATAAAAACCGCGGAGCTTGTCGTTTAAAATACCCCGAAAAACGAGTCGGACTTTGGCTTCCCCGCGCCGAAGCGGCGCGGGGAAATTCAAGGTTACGGTCTCCGCTTTCTCATCATAAGAAATTTTTCCAGCAAAAACCTTTTTCTTTTTTTCAATAATCTCCGCGACTTCTATATCCAGCTCTTTCGAGTGAAGTACAACCGATTTTGTTGATTTTAAAACATGTACCGTGATAGTTTCCTCGCCCTCAAAAATAAACCGTTCAAGGTCCGGCCTTAGTTTCAACGCGTAGCGCTCGGGCACAATGTGACCGGGCAATCGAACAGATTTTTTCTTTATTTTTACGGAAGCCATATTTCCATAGCGTACAGCAAAAAAGGCCTGTTTTCAAGGTTAAAAATGAAAATCGGCCGTCCAAGACTGCGGTCTCGGACGGCCGATTTTTTCTTCATTCTTCAGAACCGTCTTTAGGATTTAGAAAATCAACAATATATATTGTAAACAAAATCACCACAAAGGTCAGAACGGCGGCATACAGAAATTTCACCCACAAACCGCTTTTGTCTAAGGGAAAAATGTACTCAATTAACGCCTTAATTGCATCGTTCCAAGCGAGACCAGCGACAAGAGAAAGCGCTCCAACTATATAACCAACTGTCTGCTTTCTTACTTCTCGCTGTAAACGAACCTGCCTTGATATTGGTTGCTCACTATTTATTTCTTTCATATAAAAAATTATTTACAAAATGAATGTTCTTCGGCATCGATGGTAGTTTTAAAAATTCCTCTTTCGTTACCCATCGATAATCTATGTGCTCATAACTTAATGCAACCTCTTCAGAAAGTGCGTCGCACCTATAAGCAATTGTTACCCAATAACCCACAGCGTTTTCATGACCAAACACATCAAAAATCTTCACATTCGATACATCGAGCCCTGATTCCTCTTTAATTTCGCGCACAATGCCTGCCACAGGATCCTCGCCGTACTCCAATTGTCCACCAGGCAAATCCCAGCTCAATGGAAAACTAGGGGCCGTTTTACTGCGAAATAAGGTCAAAAACTTTCCGTCTTTCCGCAAGACAATCGCCTTCTGGGTTACTCGGATACCTTTTGTGTTTTCTGAGTCTTTTGCCATACCTTTAATTTACGCTTAATTATACTTACAATTTGAGGAAAATCGACTTTTTTGTCCCAACTTGAAAAATGGCCTTGGTGTTTAAACTCGTAATATTCGGTTTTAAGTTTTTTGTGCACGAACCGAGCCTCTTTGATAGGGATAAACCTATCATCAACGGATGCGAATTGCACAATCCATTGCTGATTCTTTTTAATGTCGTCCCAATTCCACGGCTTGTCATAATATCTGCTGACTCGTTCACTTTCTTCAGCCAAATCAGTATGACAGGTCGCTACTAAAATCGAACCTAGAATTTCATTCTTCTCGACATAACGCATGGCCGCCACTGCACCCGATGAATGCCCGACAAGTATGGTGTTTTCATCTGCACCAAGTTTTTTAATAAAGGGTAACCAATATTTAGCACGCGCCAAAACGGGATCTGGAAATCGCCTAAAAATTACTTTAATCCCGAGCTTGCTAAGCTTTTTAGCTACCGGCGGAAGCCAGTTCTCCTTTGGCCAGCCACCACCATTGCCATGAATCAGTATCACCTTTACTGCTGATTGTTTTTTAGCTTTCATTTAGTGTAGGTGAGAAATAATGTCACTGAATTTTTCAAAATTTTCGTACAGGTGCGCGTGAAAACCAAATTCAAATGCCTGTTCGATATTTACGGGTCGATCGTCCCAAAACAAAATCTCCTCTGGCCCACAACCCGTAACTTTGAGAATATACTCAAAATATTCTCGCTGAGGTTTTTTAAACCCGACAATATTGGAAGAAATAATTCCGTCAAACAACTTTGCAAGACCTAAGTCCTTGGCAAAATACTCTAAGCGATACTTCTCCTGATTTGTAGCCAGATAACATCGAACACCGTTATGTTTTAATTTTTTGATTGGCTCGACAAATCGCTCGTCCAAAGAATGCTCGCCGGCAAACCAAAAGTGAAGCAATTCATCAAGAGTTCCCTTCCAACCCCACTCTTTCATGTAAGGTAAAAGAACTTCCTTCAAATCAGTTTTACCCAAAACAGTATCTGGAAAAACATTTTTAAAAAAATCAGCCGTTTTCTCGGTGGGAATTCCATAGTCACGAGCAAGCCGATCGCTAAAACGAACCCCTTTTACCACCATACCATCTGCATCAAAAATAACGGCTCTAATCATTTTATTTGGATGTCTTTAATCGTGCCTCTTTCTTAAATCGTTCAATGGCAAGCTGAAGCAAAGTGTCGATAAGCTCTGGATAAGAAATACCGGAAGCCTCCCAGAGCTTGGGGTACATACTGATTGAGGTAAAACCCGGCATAGTATTAATTTCATTAACCAGAACCTCACCGTTTTCTTTGAGGAAACAATCCACCCGACTGAGCCCTTCACAAGAAAGAGCTTGGAATGTTTTAATTGCAACCTCCTGGATTTTCTTCACCGTCGCTTTTGGTAGGTCAGCCGGAATCTTAGTAACCGCCCCGTTCTCATCAATATATTTCGCGTCGTAGGAATAAAAATCTGCCTTCACAATCACCTCACCGGGAATTGAGGCAATTGGTTTATCGTTACCGAGCACCGCGCACTCGATCTCACGACCGGCAATATTTTCCTCGACAATGATTTTGTTATCGTACAAGAATGCCTCGGCAATCGCTGTCTCAAATTCTTTTTGGTTACGAACCTTACTCACCCCGACCGATGAACCCATGTTTGCTGGCTTCACGAACATCGGCAGCCCGAGTTCCTTTTTAATTTTTGCAAAAACAATTCTCTCGCCCGGCTTAAACGTTAAAAACTTTCCAATCGGAATACCCGCGTCACGAAGCAATCGCTTCATTACATCCTTGTCCATACCCACAGCAGAACCTAGGACACTTGGACCAACAAAAGGAATACCAGCGAGTTTCAAAAGCCCCTGTACCGTGCCATCTTCGCCAAAAGGCCCGTGAAGAATCGGGAATATTACATCCACGCGTCCGCCCGAGGCGGACGCGTCTCCAATCATCGCCAAAGCTCCAGCGCTCTCCGGAATCATCGCCACCTCCTTTCCGCCTTGCACAAGCTTCGGCATCGGCTGTCCGGCTTTTGAAAGCAGAAAATTAGAAGCGTCGTTCAAAAGCCACCGACCCTTTTTATCAATCCCGATAAGCACGACATCATATTTGTCTTTGGGAATAGCATCAGCGATATTTTTTGCTGAACGCAAGGAAACCTCGTGCTCTGCAGATTTACCGCCAAACAATATGCCCACCCGTATCTTTTTTGCCATATAAAAATAGTATAACACCAAATAATGTAAACTTTCCAACTGCCTACACAAACCACCAAAAACCGAAATAACCAGCATACATAAATATTACGCTATAGCGTAATATTTATGTATGCTGGTTTTGAGCAATATTACAAAATTCTGCTGAAAATCATATGTTCCTAGATATTTTTAGAGACAACTGCGGTAACTGCCATATGATCACTCACACCGTCAGAGAGCTTCACATCGGTTGCAACATAATCAGGAGTAGTAAAAAGACCATCGACCATCAGCTGTAAATCTCCGGCTCGATGAAGATTTTTATCGATACTTGTTGTGTACTCTTTGGGAATATTATCCTTATACTTTGAAGCCAGTGTTTGAAAAATCTCCCGTCCGCGAGGCGCATTAAAATCACCAGCCATAACAAATCCCGGCACAGTTTCAAGAAATCCAAGTATTTTTTTCAAATGTATTCTCTGCTCATCGGTAGTTTCTCCGCCTATTGTCCACGTAAAATGCGTCGTGATAAACGTATAGGGAATATCCTCAATTATCACATCTACGATAAGCAAGAAAAAATTACCCACAACAAAACCAGAGGCGTCTTTTGAGTATATTGGAATAATGTTCGGATCACCCTTGTAATAAAATGTCCGTACATTCGCGGGCGACACAGGTGTAAAAATACCCATCCCCTCAAGAACAAGCGGGGTGTCGGGATTATCGATAAACTCATGCACCTTCATTGCTGGAACGAAAGTGCAACGCATCGCGAGTTCCTTTTCAAATCGCGAAACATGGCACTCCAAAAGCTCTTGGATACAGAGCACTTCAGGCTTATAGTCCTTAAGAAAATTAGACACCGTGTCCAGGTGTTTATTCCGTTCAATATTAATAGACGCAAAACGAATAGGTTTTTTACTAGAATGAGGTGACATAAATCAAATTTTCTGATTGGCGAGCTCGAGGGCGGCGGCGGGGGCGCCGCCGCCGAGATTCGCTCTTGCTTCCGCTTGAGCCAAAGTGTCGACAGTCAAAACTCCAAAACCAATCGGGATTGAATAATCAAGCATGACCCTTAAAACTCCTTCCTGAATCATTTTGCAAACAAACATATAGTGATCTGTCTCCCCTTTTATGACCGCGCCTAGTGCAACCAAACAATCGTATTTTTTTGTTTTAGCAAGCCTCTGTAAAGCAAAAGGTGTTTCAACGGAACCGGGCACAGAAACAACCGTTATGTTTTTTTCCAAAACCTGGTACTCTCGCAAAGTAGCAAGAGCGGTCGCCAAAAGCTTATCGGTAATATCCTTATTAAACCGCGACACAGCTATACCGACCTTCAATCGGCTGGCGTCAAAAACTTTCGATTTTTCCTGTTTTATTTGCATATTAAACCTATCTCAAAAATAACCGATCGAATTTATTAAAACATAATGAAAACTATACTGCTTGTCTGCCAAAAAGTCCAAATTTCTGCTGCAAATTTCAAACTGCTCGTCAACAGAGCTCGCTATGCCTCCTCGCATTTTGAAATTTTCGCAACGAAATTTTGACTTTTTAGCTAGCCATTATTTATGAGATAGGTTTAGTCTTTCAATATACTTGGCCAGTATATCAAATTCTAGATTAACCTGGCTACCGATTTTTTTGTATTGAAACGCCGTATGCTCCCACGTGTACGGCACGAGCTTTACCACAAAACTATTCTTAGACACAGATGCGATGGTCAGACTCACCCCATCAACACTCACCGACCCTTTCTCCGCAAGAAATTTCATAAACTGTTCTGGTTCTCGTGGCTTAATCGTGAAGACCTTTGAATTTCCCTCGTCTACGATCGCCGACACCTGTCCAACCGTATCAACATGTCCCATCACAATATGTCCGTCGAGCCTATCCGAGGCCTTGAGTGATTGCTCAAGATTCACGACATCGCCAACTTTTAAATTTCCAACAGTAGAACGTGAGAGTGTCTCCGGCATATATTGAAACCCTAACCCTTTAGAAATTGTTGCAACAGTCGAGCAAACTCCGTTTACCGTAATACTGTCGCCCAATTTCGCTCGCAGTCCTGGATTGGCAACAAGGAGAGTAGCACCAAGAGCCGTACTCTCAGATTTTTTTACTTGCGCTGTTTTTTTAATAATTCCTGTAAACATTCTAATATGGTGTTGCTACCTCTTTTTCTACCCTCTTAACGTCGCGCTTTATCTGCGCAATCAAAAGTTTTTCAGTTTTATAAATCTCAAATGGCCGTAAAAATTTGTACAAATACAACGTTAATTTTTTGCCGTACAACCTGCCTTTGAACCCTAAAATATGCGCCTCAATTTTTGGGATTTTTTTCTTATCCAGTGGGCCAATAACAATCGCCGTTTTACGGATTTTGTTTATGTGATGCAAAAAAACCACCCCGGCATAAATACCGAGCGGAAGGTTCATTTTATCCTTCATATACTGCTTATGGTCCAAATTTGCAGTCGGAAAGCCCAATTTCCGCCCATATCCGAGGCCCTTGAGCACTTTTCCCTCAATAATGGGGTTCATTAGTGAAGCTTAACACAACCACACAGGCCGGCAAAACCTTTTATTTGGGTACATATTTAGCCACTAGACCAGAGAATTAATTTACTTTGAGAGTTTGAAAATTGAGAAATCCTTAATCTTTCTGCCATTAAGTTCGTATTCTGGTGTAAAAATAGTATCAACAAGATTCAGACCATTGTCCTTAAAAATTTGTACATACCATTCTATCGGTCGGTGTGATTCAACAATCTCGTAATTACCTTCTTTTTTAATCTTTTTGTAGTTATGATTATCTTCATATTTATGCTTGGTCTGCATTCGAAAGTCAATTTTGGACTCAGGAATATCAAAAATCAAAGGATTACAAAATCCAACATACACAAAACCTCCTTTTTTGACTTCCGAATAGAGATTATGAACAATATTCACAACCTCTTTTTCAGGGACAATACACAAAACCAGGTTACAGATAATGAAATCAAAATAGTCGTGCGGGATGTCTTCGACTTTCTTATACACATTTTCGCGACCAATTCTATCCCCCGCCCTCATTCTCATATCTGGTGAAATATCAAACAACCTACTATCTGCGCCCTTTGCTTTAATAGCGCTTGCCAGCACCGCAGGTCCTCCCCCATAATCAAGAACTTTTTTATCCTTTAAATCACCGAGAAGCGGTATCAAGGTGTTATCGTAATAAGCTAACTTTATTTTTTCGGCCTCAAGTTCTTTTAAAACCTTACCCCATTGACGCTGACTAGAAACCAATATTCTATTTGAATCCCACATAATTTTCCAAAATTTATCATAGGACTCTGCGGCAATTTTGTTGGTTATAAGAATACCGATTGGGATTTTAGTCCATATAATTATCCCGATCTTATCATTTCTGATTATGGTTTCTGTTAGCGGTTCAAACGATTTCTTAATAAATTTATATTCTGATTTTGGGTACTTATTTTCTTGGGTCCAATCTTTCAGGGATTCGTTAAAAATAAGTTTTGCATTGATTCCCATTTTAGCTCTTTCCTTATGATATTCTGTCCAGAAAACATCTCCCAACATTAATGACTCCTTTGCTGAGCCAAAGGTATGATGCTCTTTTCCGCCCGCACTAAGTAAGATATAGAGTAATTTTTTTACCTCATCAACCCCCTCAAAAGAAACTATATCGGTTTTGTGATCAGTCCCTAATTTTTCTGATATATCTGCCATATTACTTTGAAAGTAGGATACTCAAGAAAAGTATCGCTGTTGAACCAATAAGATACGGATTTAAATCACGCCATTTACCCTGAACAATGAATGAGACAACAAAAGCGGCAAATCCCGCAAACATTGCCTTATCAAGACCAAAAGTCCAAAAAGTTACTAAGACCATTATTGCGACAGAGATGATATCTGTCCAACTATATGTTTTTAGTTCTTTTCTACTTGGGAAAATCGTGAGTCCAACAAAGAGCAAAGCCCCTGTCGTTGCGGCAACTGGAATAAGGTTTATAAGTGGTACTAAGAATAAGAACAATGACATTAAAACTCCAACAACCACCGCAACCAGACCAGTTCTACCGCCTTCCCCAATACCAACCGCACTTTCAACATAGGTAATCAGGTTTGATGTCCCAGTTGCCGCACCAATTATTGTTCCAACGCCATCAACTGCCAATCCTTCCTTCATTCTAGGTAAATTACCTTCGCTATCAACAATATTTGTATTTCTTGTTAAGCCAATAAATTTTGCGATTGGCCCATAAAAATCGAGAATGAATAGAACAATAATCACCGTCCAAATTTTTGGGTTAAAAATAATTCCTAGGTCAAAAGCAAAAGTTCCGGCAAACATTTCGCTTGATAATTTTATCGGTTCGATTGGTTGCCCGACTCCCAAAAAATGAGCGAAGACCGCCGCGCCAATGATACTTAATAAAACTGCACCCTTTACTCTGAAATAACGGAAAGTTAAAACCAAAGCTAAACCAACATAGAAAATATATGCTTCATTAGAAGTAAGTAATCCAATACCTTTAACTTGGATTCCTTCGTATGCGAGTAGTCCGCTAACTTTCAAAGCAATCAGCATTAGAAAAACTCCAACCGAAGCGGCTAGGCCTGATTTAAGTTTATCTGGAATTGCCTTAATGATGTTTGTTCGTAGAGAAGTAAAACTCAAAATAAAAGTTAGAACACCAACCCAAAACACCGAGCCCAAAGCTCCTTGCCAAGTAAAGCCCATAACACCCACAACAACATAAGCGATATATGCGTTCATTTCTAATCCTGGAGCGAGAGCAAATGGTAAACGTGCCCACAAACCCATTAACAAAGTTGCAATCACTGAACCGAAAATTGTTGCAAAAAACGCTACGCTTGTACTAATACCAGCTTCCGCGAGAATAGCGGGATTTACTACGAAAATATAAGAAAGTGAAAGAAAGGTGGAAAGCCCAGCAAAAAGCTCAATTTTAAAGGATGAGCCTAGTCTCGTTATCCCAAAATAATTATCTATTTTTTGGAGCATGTTATTTTATTAACTACTTGTTATTAATTTATAGTATATCAAACATCCACCGCTATATCACTCTGTGAATCCACAAGCCTGTTACTCATGAACTCAGTGAAGTGGAGGATTTTTTAGGATCCTCCAGTTTGAAAGTTTTAGGCCCTCGCCACGGTTACTTCAGCGAGCAGGTTTACTGCTATTTCGGTAGATATTCCGTTGCTCGAGGCATCGGAAATATACCCACCTGCACAACATCACCTCCTTTTGGCAAATTACCGAGCACAGGGGCGTTTTTCTTTACCAAAAGTTGCCATGTTGTCATGGGATCAGGCGGATAGCTCCGAACAACACTCGAACCTGATTTCAAATCGATCCCAACAAAAGACCTTTCGGCAACAGCAATGCTTGGATACTGTATCCCTGCACCGGCGATGACAGCAACTCCGCCCCTCCGAAGATTCTCGGGAATCCCTTTTGAGTGAAAATCATCGAGTTCTGCTTGAGTTGCCGGTCTCCATGTACCCAGAAGATTCCACAGCTTACTACTTGGTCTTGGCGCCGGATTACAACTGACAATTTTCATTTCCCCGTCTAGGCTAGTCCAACCGATATCTTGGCGGTCTACATATTCTCTTAGTTTGAAGGCGAGCGAAATCATGACAGCGGTAAACACAAACAGAATAAGTGCGTTTCTAATTTTCATGGCGTTTTTTGAGTTGAGTTCAGTAAAGGGATTTAATCAGCTTGGCGACATGCCAGCAATTCAACCATCTCCCTCCTTCTGAACTCAACTCGGGCCTCTCAAAGAACTTGCTCTTTACTACCTGCAATAAGTATTGCATAAATATAGCTTGTTGTCAATAATTTTTTAACAATTCTATGGCTAGAATGCTGTATTATATTGAAAAACAAGGCTATAATGCTGTTGACGAAACCTTGACAACATAGACGTATTTGGTATACTTATCTAATGATTAATGAACTACTTAAAAAATTAGGCTTTGGAGAAAAGGAGGTACAAGTATATTTAACTATACTTGAAAACGGAAAAATCTCGCCGAGTCGTATTGCATCTATTACCAAAATCAAGCGCTCTACGGTCTATGCGGTAGGAAAAGAACTCCTAAAAAAGGGCGTTATTACTGAGGACATCAGTGGGCACGGTGGATATTTTGTCGCCCTACCCCCCGAGCACCTGAGCTCGGCTATTAAAAATGAGGAACGAGCAATTATAGAAAAGAAAAAGATTATCAAGGAGGCACTCATTGAGCTTGAGAATATACCAAAATCAAAATCCTACTCAGTGCCCAAAATGCGCTTTATCGATGAGTACAATGTTGCCGACTTTTTATATAAACAAACACCAATATGGGAAGAAAGCATGTCCCTAACACAACATCAGACTTGGTGGGGCTTCCAGGACCATACCTTTGTTGAAAATAAAGACTATCGTGAGTGGATAGAGTGGTATTGGAATCGAGCCCCAAAACAATTCGATCTAAAGTTAATCTCAAACGACTCTGAGATAGAAAATAAAATGAAAACCAAGAAAATAGAACGAAGAACTATTAGATTTTGGAAAAAAGATTTTAAATTCACTGCCACCACCTGGATTTTGGGAGATTATGTAGTATTCATTATGTCTGAAAATCATCCGCACTATCTCGTGGAAATTCATGACGCTATTTATGCACAAAATATGCGCGAGGTATTTCGCAACTTATGGGATACTGTCAGTTCATAATTATATATTCGAGACAAGTATCGTTCGAGCTGGAGCACCGTCAATACCAGTAAATTTTAACGGTAGACATAAAAGCGTGTAATCGCCGGCGGGGACTTTTGATAAGTCGAGGCCTTCGATAATTGGGATGTTTTTTGAAAGAAGCGAGGTGTGGGGACGTTGATCCTTGCTTCCCCGCTGTTTGACGGAAAAATAATCAATACCAAACAATGTAATGCCGAGCTCAGCGAGATAATCAGCGGCGTCACCATCGAGGTAAATATAGTCGTCGCGAAATTTTTCGAAGCCTTTGAGCGAATTTTGGGTTTTTACCAAAATTCGCTCACCCTTCTTAACGCCGGCCTTTTTCAGCTCAGCAATTTTTACCGAACCCACGCTTTCAGTACAATCAAGCACTCGGCATGGCCCAACAAATGTCTCAAGTGGAATCTGGTCAAGCGATGATGCCCCTTGTACCGCATGACTCGGCGCATCTACATGAGTTCCTGTGTGCGATCCCATGATAATTTTTGACAAATGCGTGGCATGCTCGGGCATCGCGTGATGCATCTCAACCGAAAGCGGCACATTTCCTGGGTAAACAACCGTCTCATTATTAAGTAGTAACGATATATCAAAAATTTTCATTTTTTATTTTTACAAATCTACACGATATATCGTATAGATTTAATCTCATTCATCTCGGGTTACTTTAGTTAACTAAAGTAACCCGAGAATCAATCTTATTCTTTCTTCATGCTATGTCCGCCGAATTTGTTACGAAGAGCGGAAAGCACTTGGCCTGTGTAACTGGGATTTTTAGCTGAATCTACGCGAAATTGAAAAGATTTTTCAATGACTGGAACGGGAACATTGAGCTCCTTCGCGGCGTTCACCGTCCATTCCCCTTCGCCGGTGTGCGCCACGCTACCCGAAACCCCAGCCAGGTCCGTGCCCTGTTTTTCATACGCACTCGCAAGCCACCCGACGAGACGCGACTCAATAACGCTCTTGTGATTGTAGAGCGCCGCCACCTTTTCCAAATCAAGTTTAAAATCCGAAGCCTTCATCACTGCAAACCCTTCGCCAATTGCCTGCATCATGCCGTACTCAATGCCATTGTGAACCATTTTTACAAAATGCCCCGCGCCAGCCGTGCCCATGTACGCAAATGCGCCAATCGCAGCCAAATCCTCGAACAAACTCTCATATTTTTCGTACACTTTTTTCTTGCCACCCACCATAATGCATGCACCATAACGAGCACCTTTCGGACCGCCGGAAACCCCGACGTCGAGAAAATTGATTCCCTTTTTTTCAAGATCAATAGAACGCCTGATTGAATCTTTGTATAACGAGTTACCGCCATCAATAATAGTGTCGCCCTTATCAAGATAGCTAACAACCTCGCGCAACACTTCATCCACGCCGCCGTTTGAAACCATGAGCCAGACCGTTCGTGGCTTTGCAAGATTACCGACGAGCTCCTTAACCGAAGAAGCTACAGGTACACCGGCCTTGTGGGCGATCTCCCTCGGCTCTGGCTTGCGATTATAGGCCAAAACATCGTAGCCCTTCTCACGAAGGCAAAATACCATGTTCATGCCCATTTTGCCCAGACCAATGTATCCAATTTTTATTTTTTTCATCCCTTCAATAGTATGCCTTTTTGAAAATTTTTGCCAGCCTGTCCGAAAAAAACGCGTGCGACCGTACAACGGCTTACACCCTAACGGCTCAACGGGATTTCCCGTTGAGCCGTTAGGCAAAATAAATATTTCCTATCTATTCCAATGTTCTGCAGAACATTGGAATAGATTTATACGATATATACTGTGAACCTAGCGAGAGCTCTCCTTGTTAAAAATCGAAAATATTGTAAGTTTTTACCGAGTGTGATAGCTTTTCTACAGACACACTCAACCCTGTTCTCCTTATGAATCAAACATTCTGGCAGATTGCATGGCTCATCGTCTCCCTCCTCAACCTGATCCTCTTTTGTCTTTCCAGCTGGGGACTTATCCGATGTAACATCGCTAGTGGCGCGGTTAAAGTCTCAGCCGAGAAAAAGGCCGAAGTGATGGCCTGGTTCGCGCTTGGCGAAGGCTACACCACGGAAATGCACACTGGCGCACTCTATGGCACTTTGGCAACTGGCCTTATCGGTTTCGTGCTTTTCCTGCTAATACGAGTAGTTTTTCATTAAGCCCCTTTCAAATCAAATGCTGGCTCCGACCAACGTCGGAGCTTTTTCATTTTACCAATTTTGCCCACGGTACTCCGTGGTTGCAACTAATTGATCCCAGTTTTGTTTGCGAGCCTTGCCGTCATACGACGACAGCTCGCCAATAAGAATTGGGCGGTTGCGAGTATCTACAAAGACTGTGGACGTCGAGTAGTCTCGACGAGGCGCACGTACCTCTTTTCTCCTGGTGCGACGTAACAGCTCAGCGTCTTAAATACTTGACTTTTCTGGTCAAGTATGATAGACTTAAGTCAGCAAATATAAGGCTTGTCACTTAGCC
>JBBTUO010000003.1:0-8237 GCA_038063715.1 Patescibacteria group bacterium
TCAAGTGTAATAATTCGGCCAGCCTCCTCTCCCTCAAGAATTTTAACAGAAAGTGTTTGATACAAACTTGTCACGTCGGTACCAGGGACATTTTTGGTTTCTTGAGTTAGTACTTCACGAACCTCCGCCTTAACCGTAGTAACTGTGTCTTGCAACAATTCAGTCTGCTCAGCAAATACAGGCAAGGTAAGTGAGCAAAAAACAAGAGCGAACATAAATTTTCTCATTCACAAATTATAACACAAAATACTTTGTAGACCCATGTTGCAACTAATTTGCATCTAGTTTAGACTGTAGCAATGTCAAAAAAGCACTCACAGGAAACTCTCGCCACTCTCATTAGAAATGCCGGATACAAAGTGACGGCACCCCGCCTCCTCATATTGTCGCTCTTGGAACAATCCAAATACCCGGTATGCATCAAAGATCTCGCCTCCCGTCTTTTAAAAGCCAATGTTGACCAAGTAACCGCCTACCGCACCCTATCGGCGTTTGAAAAAAGCGGTATTGTCACCCAAGTTGATTTTAAACGCGGGTCATCCTATTACGAACTCCGCGACGAACAAGGCGACCATCATCATATTGTCTGTACCACATGCCACAAAGTTGAAGACTTCAAAGGATGTGAGTATGAAAAATTGGCAGCTAAAGCCTTACGGCAAGTGAAAGCGTTTGCCACAATCACCGCCCACTCATTTGAATTTTTCGGATTGTGCAAGGGGTGTGCTGTCAGTATTAAAAATTAAAAAATAATCGTCACATGATGCTCACACTCATAACTATCGCGGCGTTCGTTTCCACTCTTCTCGGCGGCCTGTTCGCCCTCCGATTCAAAGACCGGCTCCACCTTATTTTAGGCTTCAGCGCCGGCGCGGTCATCGGCGTTGCTTTTTTTGATTTGTTGCCCGAAGCACTTGAACTGGGAGGTTCGCAGTATGACATTCCGGTAATCACTTCAATAATGGCGCTCGGTTTCATCACCTATATGATCCTCGATCGCCTCGTTATATTTCACAATCACAATGTGGACCACTCTGACATGCACATACATCACCCGCATCGAGGAAAAATCGGCGCGGGTAGTTTGTCACTTCATAGTTTTCTTGATGGTGTCGCGATCGGCCTTGCTTTCAAAGTGTCCCCCGCTGTCGGTGCGATTGTGGCAATCGCAGTACTTACGCACGACTTTTCTGATGGCATCAACACCGTCAACATGATTTTAAAAAACAAAGGCGAGCCGAAACAAGCGTTTCGCTGGCTGCTTGCCGACGCGAGCGCGCCCGTACTCGGCGTACTCTCAACTCTGTTCTTTACTCTGCCGGAACACACTCTTGGATTAGTCCTCGCCGCATTTTCAGGCTTCTTTCTCTACATTGGCGCCAGTGACCTGCTTCCGGAAAGCCACCACGCACACCCAACCATCTGGACAACTGCCATGACAGTTATCGGGGTGGCAGTCCTATACCTCGCTATTCGACTCGCGGGAATTTAAAACTTACGTAATCAGCGCATTTATTTGTTGCGAGCTCCGTTTGCACTCACTCCGCCCGAGGCGGATTGGTCGCAAGACTCACTCGCGCCACGAACTGCATCCGATTACCTAGGTCTTTAAAATTCCAACGGGATTTTGAATGGTATTTTGTATAATAATAAATTAATGTCATATACATCTATAATGAACGACCGTGTAAGATAGATTTATATGGACTAATATAGAAAATGTGGCTAAATGAGGGGTTATTCCTTAATCTTGAAATCTGTGTGATAATCTCGGAATGACTCCTTGGCAGAAAATCAAACACCACGGCACCTCAATCGCTTTCATCGCCGGTTTTATCTGGGACAACATAATGTTAACCAGTGTTGAACATGCGTTTGTAAACATCATGCTTGGTTTGTATCTTGTCATATCGGCTGTAAGTATTTTGTGGATGAATGTATCGCCAAAATATAACTGGCACCAGAAAATAGTCGACAAATTTTCTGGTTGGGTTCCAGTCATCCTACAGTTTTGTTTCGGTAGTTTATTTAGTGCCTACATCATTCTGTATACCAGAAGTGCTTCCCTATCAAACGACTGGCCATTTCTTTTGTTTTTGATAATTCTCGTAATAAGCAACGAGCTTTTTCGCAAGCGCTACTTGTCGATCACCTTGCCAGTAAGCATTTTGTTTACAGTCCTTTTCTCGTACACCATATTTTCTTTGCCCACATTTGTTGGCTCCATGGGGCCTGAAATTTTCATCGCAAGTGGAATTGTAAGTCTTGTAATTATTTTTATTTTTTCAATGCTCTTGTCACATGTGGCGCCCGAACGATTTCAAACCAGCCACCTCTATCTTACGGTGAGCGTCATGACAATCTACCTTCTATTTAACATTGCCTACTTCACCAACATCATTCCACCCATACCGCTCGCAATGAAGGAAATCGGTGTCTACCATTCAATCGCACGCTCGACTGATGGAATCTACACGCTTATTTTTGAATCAGGCGGATGGCTTCCATTTACATCAAAAACATCTGATATTTTTAATAGGCAAAATAATGAGCCTGTGTATATTTGGAGTGTAATATTCGCACCAGCAAAATTACGCGTGCCGGTATTCCATCTGTGGCAGTATTTTGATGATACAGATAGGGTGTGGGTTGCAACTGATCTTGTAGAGTTTTCAATTACTGGGGGACGAGATGACGGCTATCGAGGATACTCAAGAAAATCGGGTGTATTCCCGGGTAAATGGCGAGTAGACGTACAGACCGCGCAAAGAAATATTATTGGCCGAGTGGAATTTGAAATTGTGGAATCGACAGACGCAATTGTGAAATTAATTCAGGAAACGAGGTAAATTTATAAGGACCTCTGTTAGGGATTGTAGGTTTGTCCAACGTCAAGTCAATTTCAAATGACCCATTCATGGTATTACACTTTCCAATAATAGTGTCAACGAAAACACTGTAATTTAAATATACGCCATGGCGTATATTTGAGACCCTCCGATCCAAGAGAAATTGAGAGAGTTTGAGAGAAAAAAGAGAGACCCCGGAGAGGAATTGCCGGGGTCCTTTCGTCTGTAAAGCGAGAAACAGACTATCCTACGTTTTAAGAACAAATGGATTTCGTCGTTGCCGTCATACGACGATAGCTCGCCAATAGGAATTGGGCGGTTGCCGTCACCCCTTGAGGCGTATGCCCTTCAAACGTATCTGCAGGAATCATAGCACAAAAGAGGATGCCCCGGATTGCTCCGGGGCATGATTGGAAGGTTTTGCATTTTTTGTATACTACAAGTTTTCGACCCTTACGCAGGGCATGCAGTTTAATCCCCCTTTTCAAAACCTACCAACGAAGCATATCGTAGCACAGATCTCATAGTGATTCGATAAACCCAGTCAGATGTTCGCCAACAAGCACCGCGTCCGCGCCAACCTGAATATCATTTATTGTTTTAATATTGCTTGCCTGACACAACCAGCCTTTCCAGATTTTTCTGGCATCGGCGAATGTTTCTGTTTTCAAGCCACCAGTTTTTAAATCCCGCGAATTCCAAACCACTTTTTGCACCCCTTTTGGGAGTGAAAAAAGTTTGGCAAGAGTTAACGGCTCAATCAAACACTTCTCAACATGAATAGCTGGTATCCGACCGACCACCAACACGAAATCCGCTCCGACATCAATCGCTTTCCGCACCTCCTCATCGGTCGCGTGAATCCCCTTCGCCAAAATCGGCTTTTTGGTTTTCGCCCGCGCCTTTGCGAGCAACTCAAAACTCCCGCCCCATCGCGGATCAGTATGTATCGAAATCATATCCCCCACCCTGTCGGCCAACGCAAAAAGTTCGTCCCACGATTTCTCCGACTTAAATCCAAACGGCGACTGTATTTTCACCTCTGCGATTAGTAATGCTCCGTTAATCATAAAATAAGTATACAGGAAAGAGGGATGGACTTCTCACCCCCACAATATTTGCTTTCGTACATCCTTACATAGGGCGGTCCTATGTACATAGGACCGCCCTATGTAAATCCTCGATTTTTCGGACTTAAACCCAAAGGGCGATTTTGTTTTTACTTCGGCGATGAGCAAAACGCCATTGATCATTGATTTAGTATACCAAAGAAAAAGACGGCTCGAGGGAGCCGTCCAGAATGAAAACTTTTCGCGGGATCAGTTTTTGGCATTCGCCAAAGGATCAGTGAGATCAAATACGTCCAAGAACACTTGACGATAGCGTCGCTGGAACCTGTGACACTCATACAGGCGGCCACTGTCAGCAGCTACAGCGAGATGTGTAATCATCTTTGCTGGCAACGCAAGGGTTTCTGACAGACTGTCTCCCAAATCATCGTAGAAATTGTGATCAAATTCCCAACGCGCCGGGTTTTTTCCGGTCTTGAAAAGGAAAAGCCCGTTAACGGGACAAAAGCAACGACGCTGACGACCTGGCCGGGGGGGGCTTTCAAACCGAATGAGCTGATGTGCACGGCCAACGATTGTCTGCTGGGAAAAGCAAACCGCCGTCCACCCGGCCGCTTTCATTTTCTCAAACTGCGCTCGCAGATCTGTCAACCCAACTTTTTGTGTGCTCATGGTTACTCCTGTGGTTGAATGTTCACTTTTTTCAATTTACCACAGTAAAAACCGTGAGTCAACTTTGGCACCCAACCTTTGTACTTATTTCTCTGCTATAAAACTAATTATTATCGTCCGTTTCCGGCTTCTCCAGTGCCATCGCCTCAATTCCCGCCGAAACACCGGCGATTCGCAGAACATCTTTATCAATCTTCTTAAACTCCTTGCCGGAATTGTTATAATGGCTCACCACCGTGCCGAGCGACGTACCCAGCTTTTTGTGGTATTCCTCAAAGCTCTTTAAATGCTTTCCAAGCTCTTCCACTCGTTTAACTATATCTTTTGCCGTCTCCTCGATTTGCATCGCTTTTAGGCCCTGTAATACGGTCTGGAGATAGGCCAGGAAGGAGGTTGGTGACACAATAATCACCTTATATTTGCCCGCGGCCCTTTGTATCAAATTTTCGGTGTCTTCGGTAATTGCGCCGATTTTGTTGATAAGTAAATCATAATAAATTGCCTCGTGAGGAATAAACATAAAGGCAAAATCCATCGTGCCCTCGTTTGGCCGAATATATTTTGAGGTCTCAACAATGCGAAGTTTGAGGTCATTCACAAAAGCTTTTTCGAGCCGATCTTTTTCAGCGGCATCGCGAGTCTCAACCATGCGATTGTAATTCTCCAAAGAAAATTTTGAGTCAATAGGAATTACTTTATCTTTCACAAAAACGGCAGCATCCACGATCTCGCCGTTCGCAAAAGCATACTGCATTTGAAACTGTGCAGGAGACAGCACATTTTTCAAAAGTGTTTCAAGGTAGTATTCACCCAAAACTCCGCGCTGTTTCGGATTTTTCAAAATGTCCTGCAGGCCCTGAAGCTGGTCGGCAAACGAAACAACTTGCTTGTTTGTTTCGTCGAGCTTGGTGAGCCCTTGGGTTACCTCGCGAATGAGCTTAGCCGACTCTCCAAATTGCGACCGAACCGATTCATGCATCATTTTGGTACTTTCGCCGATTTTGCTATCCACCGTGCGAGAAAGCTCGTTGACCTGCTGTAAAATTAATTTCAGACCAGTGTCGTTCTCTGGTTTTTCTTCCTTTTTTCGCGCAACAAAAAACCAAATCAAAAAGCCGTTCACTACTAAAAGAAGTCCGACAATAATTACGAGCGCTATCTCCATGTCCGAATTATACCTTACTCTTTATGCAAAAAGAAAACCGCCAAGCGCGAACGCCGGGCAGTCTTTTGAAAGCTCTACTTATTGAACTCCACCTGGTGGAGTTTGTCGAGATCCAGCGCCTCACTCAACCATCCAGTCCGCTCATGCGGATCATAGTCCGTGATGGTGAACGAGGTCTCATATTCTCCGTATTTCACCATCACCTTGAGTGTGAGATAGGCCCTGTAGGGCACATCCGATCCATAAGTGGTGGTGCCCCGCTCCACCGAGTAAATACTCATCTCGAAACAGCCATGGCCGTCGCCGAGACTGAAATGAACAGGGTCACTCCCACGCTGGTGCTCGAGGACTTGGGTCATTGCCCTCAGAATCGCGAGCGCGCCGGGACCGTTACTAATTCTCCTTGTTATCATACAATAACCTCTTTCTAACGAACTAGTGTGATTAAAGGCACACAATACCTTCTTATTCCAAAACCACAGAGTGGCTCCGAACGACTCGCCCATACGGGCAAGAATTACTATCTACACCAATTATACACCCTATATGTTATGTTGTCAAGGCCTTTAGAGTGTTGCTTGACTATATTGTGCCACTATCTATTATGAGTAGAGACAACTTGAAAAATCAAATTATGCTTAACCCAATCCCTCCGCGACTTCTTTCGATTTCAAAGAGCCGCGCAATTCGCCTGCTCTTTCTCGCTCTTCTAAATAACACTGATGTGGTAATCAGAAGAATCCTTGCAGAACACAGACGAGAGGACCTGCCCGACGATGTCCTACGCATGCTCGACGCCTGCCGATTTTGGAGTAATCACAATATTCCGGTTGGTGAGTCTGCCACTGTCCTTCGGTTTCTGTGGTGGTTGAACGAGTCGAGCGGGGCAAGGAGAAATCTCGACAGATCGGGAACTCTTGCTGATAGGATGGTTACGCTCAATCCAGACATGCTCAACTGGACAATCCACGAGCTTTTGGATCCTGCGCGAGTGCCGGAGCAGACAAGTCAGCTCGCAAGTGCGGCCACGCTCTATGATCCGGGCAAATACCCGCGCATTGAGCTCAATTGCCCACACCACCTGCGCATTACTTATGAGGTGCTCGACGAATGGCAGAACTACAAAGCTGGAGGAGTGCTTCCTGTATGTGGTATTGATCCTACCATTCAAGCCCAGGCAGAAGCATTCTTGCGGGTGCTATGTGGTCAAGAATTGCAATTTGAGCCGCTTCAGCAAGAGGATCTCCCTTTTGCGAGGGCTTTTCTCGGAGAATTAGTGGTTGAAGAGGCACGAGAACGTTGGCCAAGCCTGGCTCATCACGAAAGCAATCGTTTTGTCGAAATGGAACGGGCACTATCTGATTGGGACACAAAGCATGTGATCAGCAGTCGTGATCATCGTGTAATTCAGGCCGTTGCGATGCGCGCCATCCTGAAAGGCTCAAAACCGAAAAAAGTGCTTGGCGCAATCTCCCACAGAAAAGCAGTAGCAAAAAGCTGGCCGAGATTTGAACAGTTCATTGAGTGGGCATACGAACAGAAAAAGTGAGATGGTGCGGCGCGAATGAGAATTTCGCGCCGTTTTTTTAACGTTTTGACCAATGTGGTCGCTCCCGCTCTTTGGAAACCGACGGTTTTCCAACGTTCGCAGACTCACTGCCTTCCTGCACTGGGAAACCGGAGTTTCCCCGACCCCCTTCTCACTCCTCAGTGGAGTAAACTAAAAAAGCCCCTTTGCAGGGGCTTTTCCTTAACGTTTACTCCACTGTGGAGCTTTGCGGGCTTTTTTGAGACCGAATTTGCGGCGCTCTTTCATGCGAGGATCGCGCTTGAGGAAACCGGCCTTCTTTACACTTTTTCTAAGTTCCAAATCATGAACAATGAGTGCTCGAGCAATACCGTGTCGAAGTGCCTCTGCCTGGCCATTGATACCACCACCAACAATCTGTGCAGTAATTTTGAATTTCTGTGCAAGCTTGGTAAGCGTAATAGCCTGAACTGCAATATTTTGAAGTTCTTCGGTAGGAAAGTATGAATCAACGTCCTTGCCGTTTACAGTACAACCAGCCTTTGCAGCAGGAGTAATGCGAACGCGAGCAATAGCGGTCTTTCGGCGACCAACTGTCTCAATGTATCTGACTTTTTCTTCGGTAGTGGTCATGATTATTCTTTAATACTCAAATTCTTCATAATTTTTGCTCGGAGTTTGTTTGAAGGAAGCATTCCGTAAATTGCTAATGTAAATATCTCTTTATATCCCTTCTTTGCGATAACATCTCGCATCGTTGGGCTTTTTAGACCTCCTGGATAGCCCGAGTAACGGTCATACTGCTTCTGCGAAAGCTTCTTTTCACTGACATCAATTTTAGAAGCGTTGATGATCTCAACATTTCCTCCGACCGCCCTGTTACGAACAAAATTAACTTGGTCTTTACCCAAAAGGTGTATAGCGGCCTGACTTGCCACTCGTCCCAATTTTTT
>JBBTUO010000003.1:8337-20461 GCA_038063715.1 Patescibacteria group bacterium
GGTCTTTACCCAAAAGGTGTATAGCGGCCTGACTTGCCACTCGTCCCAATTTTTTACCAGCTGCATCAATCGTGTGTTTCATATATTTCTTTATTTTCTTAACAAGTCGGCGAGTTTTAGAAAATAATGACCCAGCACTATCTCCATAAATGTCGTTAACTGTTTACTTGAATTGCGCCAATGTATCAAAATGAATGGTAAAAGTAAAGTTATTAGATAGTGCTGGGTTTAGTAAATTATAGTCGCCTTGAACCTTAATTTCCTAAACAAATTCAATAACAGCCATCGCTGCTCCATCAGTCAACCGTCTTGGAAGTTTTATAATTCTGGTATATCCGCCGGCGCGCTTCTCATACTTAGGCGCAACTTTTGCGATAAGTTCCTTTGCACCTTTTTCAAAACCAAGACGAGCAACAAGCAGTCTCTGCGAAGCTACGGTCTTCATTTTTGCACGAGTAACCATCTTTTCTATGAATGGTCGAAGTTCCTTTGCTTTTGCTTCAGTTGTGGTGATTTTCTTGTGCACAATCAGGGAAAGCGCGAGCGACTTCAAAAGCGCAGTGCGCTGGCCAGTTTCTCTACCGAATTTTCTGTTAGCTTTGTGATGTCGCATAACTTTTATTTAAGCGTGATTCCAAAATTACCTAGAATTTTCTTAATCTCCTGAACGCCCTTGCTTCCCAAGCCGTCGATATCGAGAATATCCTCTTCTTTCTTACGAGCAAGCCCACCGACTGTGCGGATGTTTGCGCTTGCGAGTGCGTTGGCAGTGCGAGGTGAAAGATTCAATGTCTCAATTCTTGTTTTCAAAAATTCAGGATCAACCTCCTTTTTACCATTGGAACCCTCTGCTTTCTTTTCTGCAGCAGTTTCTTCAGGAGCAACCTCAACAACTTCCTCCTTAAAGCCGACAATGGCCTTGAGCTGTGCAATCATGATTGCGATAGATCGCTCGAGAGCTTCTTGCGGCAAAATCGTACCATCAGTTTCTATGAAAATTTTCAAACGGTTGAAATCTGTACGGTTACCAACGCGCATGTTTTCGATTTCATAATTTACACGGCGAATAGGTGTGAATACCGCATCGAGAGAAATCTCACCGATAGTAACGCGCTCTTTTTGAATAACTTCTTTAGGAACATAGCCCAAACCGCGCTCAACGCGAATCTCAATGTCGAGTTCAGTATTTTTTTCAGTAATGGTTGCGATCTTAAGGTCCTTGTTCAATATAGAAACCTGGCCAGGACACTCAATGTCCGCGGCCGTAACCTCATTTATGCCCTTAACCTTAAGTCGAAGTGTTTGAGGTTCATCTGTAGTAAGAGAAATTCTTACCTTCTTGAGATTAAGGATAAGCATAATAACATCCTCCTTCACTCCAGGAATAGTTGAGAATTCGTGGTTTACACCAGCGATTTTGACACCTGTGATAGCTGCTCCAGGTAGAGATGATAGAATAATTCGGCGCAGGGAGTTACCAAGAGTGTGGCCGTAGCCTGGGTAGAGGCCGTCAATTTCGTAGACTCCCGTGAAGTTTTCCTCCGAGATTATTCTAGGCTTTGATGGCAAAATTATTGAATGTTCCATAGTATTTATTATTTTATGACCTGTTGGGAATTAATAATATGACTAACATTATACACTAAACTAATAAAAAATGCAAGTTGGTGATTATCTTCGGTAGAATTCAAGGACCGCGGCCATATCAAACAAAAGTTCTGACTTGATGAATTTTGGCTTACCTTGGACATCTCCTGCCCTTTTTTCAGGGTCAAATGTGAGCCAAGATGGTGGATGAGTATCTTTCAATTTATCTGCTAGATTTGCAAATAATGCCTTTTTAGCACTGGCCTCGCGAATTTTCACCTTATCTCCAACCTTTACATTGTATGAAGGGATCGTAATACGAACATCATTTACAGTAATGTGGCCATGGGAAACCATTTGTCGTGAGGCCTGTCGAGTTGGAGCGAGGTGCATTCTATAGACAACGTTATCAAGTCTGGTCTCAAGCCGTTCAAACAAAACCTCTTCTGTTTTTGAACCTTTTTTCGCAAGAGCCTCCGCAACATACTTTGCAAATTGTCTTTCACCTATTCCGTAGTTGTAACGAGCCTTTTGCTTTTCAAGCAACTGGAGTCCGAACTCGCTTTTTGCACGAGGGCGTCCCTTTGTCTCAGCTCTGCGTCCCTCACGAAGGGCAAATTTCTGGCTCTGGGTTTTTTCAAACAATCCAGCACCGAGGCGTCGAGCGAGTTTATATTTTGGTCGATTTATCATATGGCAGATTATTAATGAGTAAGGCGAATATAAAAATCGCCACCCAGCACATAAACCCCCGATACCCCTTTCTCGGTTAAATGCGCAGTTAATGATTTAATAATTATGTTTGTCATTGTATTGAATTTTCTTAGTTTATGTGCTGGGTTAAGAAAAATATACTCACGATGCTCGTTATTTTTCTAAACGCGTCGAGGTTTCTTAGGGCGTGGACCATTGTGTGGAACTGGTGTTGTGTCCTTTACCCCAGTGAGCGCAATACCTTTTGAAATAAAACCGCGAATCGAAGACTCTCGGCCTGATCCTACGCCACGAACAACTACTGAAATTTCCTTCATACCCATGTTTGCGGCCTTTAAGGCGAGTGTCTCCCCTACCTTTGCTGCGGCAAAGGGGGTGCCCTTCTTTGCACCCTTAAAACCGAGCGAACCAGATGAAGACCACGCAAGACTATTGCCCTTTGTATCGGTCAAAAGAAGAAGGGTATTATTGAATGTGGATTGCACGTACAAAATACCTGTCTCAACTTTCTTTTTGGATGAAGCTGGAGAAGCCGCGGCCTTATCCGCACCCTCTGCTTTCTCACCAGTTTTTACAATTCGCTTTTTTCCCATATTATTTACTATTTTTTATCAACTGCTCTTCGTCCTGTACCCATGGTCTTGCGTGTATTACCTCGACGAGTTCGTGAGTTAGTCTTGGTTCGCTGTCCACGTGAAGGAAGTCCGCGCGTGTGTCTAATACCTCGGTATGCCTTAATATCTTTCAAGCGTTTAATATTTCCAGAGATTTGTCTTTTTAGATCACCTTCTATCTTGTATGCCTCAACAATTTTTCTAATTGCGTTTTCATCATCAACGCTCAATTCTTTTGATCTCTTGCCTCCGTCAATCTTAGCTTTAGCCAAGATTTCTTTTGCACGAGAATGACCAATGCCGTATAGGCATGTGAGTGCAATTTCAAGTCTTTTGTTTTCTGGGATTGTAATACCTAAAATTCTCATTTGGGGCGTTTTGAAAAAAAATAACAGTGGTCAAGATACTAACAAATAAGCCACAAAAAGTAAAGGGTGACTTATTGTTTGATTCCAATATTAACCTTGTCTTTGCTTATGTCTTGGATTCCCACTACAAACAACGTATACGTAACCCTTTCGGCGAACGGTCTTACACTTGGGGCAATTCTTTTTTACTGATGCTTTTACTCGCATATTTTTTATGTTCTTTTAATAATTCTTCCCTTTCCTCCGTACGGTTCCAATTCTACAAAAACTTTATCTCCGACAAGCACTCGAATTCTGTGCAGGCGCATCTTTCCGGCCAAATAACAGAGTGTTTCCCCTTCTACATTATCGAACTTTACTCGAAACATCGTATTTGGAAGCGCCTCAGATACCACTCCCAAAATTGCTGCTTCTTTTTTTTGCTTGTTATCCATTACTTTTACCGAAATAGTATAGCAGAGGAAAGGGGTGAGGGTCAAGAATTACCTACCTTGCATAAAAATAAAGGGCCACAGAACATCTGTGACCCGTTCCGACAATTTCTCTTATGAGAGGTAGTCGGCGTACCGTGTGTTGTGGCTAGGCCGCCACAGCAGTAACCTTGTCGAGGCTGTCGGTTAGAGCAGAATAGATCCGCTCGCGAAGCTCCTGGGGATCAGAATAGCGACGATCGCCCCAGACTTCATCCACTGCCATTCGCCCACTCCATCCATCAACCGCCACAGTGACCAACTTTTCGCCTGTGGCCGCGTCAGAGATGAAGAACTCGACGGCAGGAAGATTGTCATACATTGTGAACCGGCCAACGATCTTGGCTCCCCAGCTTTTCACCTCCTGCACGATGGATTCGTTGAGGACGCTCTCAATGATTTGCTGAGCAGTTTCTTGCTGACGTTTTGCGTTTGAGGTGAAGAGGCCGCTAGCGCCATGATCTCCTGTTGCGACACTTTGCAGATCGCGTGCGATAGGTGTCAGGAAATCATCCTCCGCATGCATCAGACCATAGACCATGACCTTGTGGTTGACGCGCTCCCAACGACCGCTTTGGATCACGCCGTTGAGTGAGAGCAAACTGCTCTGCTCGATTCTGACGGAGCTATTTGAACGGGTCAAACCGAACAACCGGCGCAAACCAGCGACACTGTCATCGCCAGGGTTAAACGTGAGGTAGATCGCCTGCAGGATATGAAGCCTGCGGGCACAACTGATCAGTTTTCTTGCTTCCATTTCTGTAGCCGTCCTTTCTTGAGTTTATTTGGTTTATGCTGGTTTTTCGACCAGCGTGTGCTGTTTTACGACTACCCTTTATCCTATCACTAAATAGTGTAAATGTCAATAGATACGGTTGGAAAGAGTGATTTGGTGGAACTAAGGGGAACCGCTAGATTGAGCGCTAAAAGCGCACTGGATTTATCGTGTATCACGAATCACTAAGTAGATTGCTGAGACCTAAGTGGAAACGTGAGTACACTTTCGCTTTCTATCGTGTATCACGGATAATTCCATCGCCGTCGCGACGTAATTTCCGCGACCCCGGCTCACCACCGCATTTACTAATGCGATATGGTTCCGCCTTCCGCATACACAAGAAAACCTCCAGCAGTGGAGGTTTTCTTTGTTTAGTGGACCTAAGGGGAAACGTGGGTACACTTTCGGTCACTCATAATTTTCTTCTGAAAATTTGTGCGACCCCGCCTCGCACCGTCGTGCTCCGGCTTCCGATTCTACTTAGGTCAGGCAAAAATATAATTGCCAGGCGCTAACAGCGCTTGGCTTCATTATTTTTGTGGACCTAAGGAGAATCGGACTCCTACCTCATCCATGCCATGGATGCGTTCTACCACTGAACTATAGGCCCTAAGTGGAGCATATTATTGCAAAAAAACTGCATGTTGCCAAATTAAATTGACGAGATCGCCAGCAAATGATAGAAATAGGTTCGCAAAAGATTCTCAAACTACGCATTTTTGGTAACACCAAAGGTGGTTCAGACCTATCTGTCTGAACAAGTTTTAGGGATCATTTACTTGGTCCTTGAAACAACGTAGCTGATCGTCTCAACAACAAACTGCAAGAAAGAGCTCCACATGAAATATCCGCCTGGAACAAAAGTTCCACCCCAAATACCGTTTGTCATCGTCGGCGCTGGCCCCGGCTCGTTCATCGGAAACTGTGCCTGGTTGCCCGCACTTAGCGCAGTTGGTCACTTTCTGCTGGTCGGCGCGGCACCCTCCAGAACTCCTGAAGGTGCTGCCTGGTTTGCAGACAACGCGCGCCTCGCTCACGAAAACGTCTCCACAAGTCTCGCTGATCTCCTCAGCAGGCCTCACATTCAAGAGCTTTCACCCATCGTATGCATCACCACCGAAACTCCTGATCATGCCGGCTCGATCCGGACAGCCATCGAGGGCGGAGCCAAGTGGATCATCATCGACAAGCCTCTGTTCACCGGCTACGAAGAACACATCCAGACAGCTGCACTTCTCGCCAAACACCCCGAGGTAAAGATCATCGTCACCTTCAACCATCGCTACTGCTCGGGAATTTTCCAGCTCAGGAGCATGGCGCAGAAGAAACGAGTCGTTCAGGCCTCATCCGGCTTCCTCCAGGGATGGCTGAAGACCGATCCGGGCATCCGTCAAAGCAAGTGGCGCACCAGCCACCCTCTCTGTGGTGTCCTCGACATCATGGTCCACAGCCAAGACCTGACCTGTTTCGTTCTGGGACAAGAACTCACGGCTGTGAAAGACGTGGCTCTCTCCAGAAACGGACAGCACGGTTTGCAGTTCTGGGACACAGGCGTGTCCAAGCTCTGCTTCGACACAGGTTTGGAAACTTCAAACGAATTTTCACAAGCCAAGGAAGGACACCTCGACGACATCTTCCTCCAGCTGACCTTCGAGGACGGCACCCATGCGCTCTGGCGTCTCGAGTGGGGACCCGAAGCGGTCTTCACATCCAGCGGGAACGGCGACATGGATGATCCTGGGCAGTGGAAACGTCACCTCCGTGGCTCGAGCTTCTTCGAGCCTGAAATCAACGGAATGTTCGGCGGTCTCACTCCCCCTGGACATGTCCTCGGATGGCCGGATCTCTGGCGGGCACTGTTCGAGGGTATTGCCGGCGACATCTACCGTTCGACGGAACTCCTCACAGCAGACGCGATGCAGGGAACGCTTATGAATCTTCCTCTGCCCTCATTCATGGATGCTGGCGAATTGCACATGGCGTATGCCGAAGCGGTCGGCTTGAGCCACAGGCAAAGTGGCGCGCTTATCACGTTGGCTTCCGTCCGTGCAGGTGATCGTCACCACCTGACTCCTGATGATGTGAAATAGTCAGCTACGAAAGAGAAATCTCGACACCCTTGAGCAAATAGTGTTCCTGGGTGTTTTTTATATTTCAATAAAGTTTGACAGACCGCATATAAACTGATAAAAAGAAGGTCGCAAAAGATTCCAAACTACGCATTTTCGGGTAATTCCGGAAGTGGGTCAGACCTGTATGTCTGGCCAAGTTTTGGGATCATTTACATGGTCCTTGAAACAACGTAGTTGATAGTAAAACACAACCCGGGTACTAGAAAGGACCCAGTGAGAAGCGGTGCTTCTCACGAAGACAAAACAGTATGTCACAAAATAAGAAACGAAAGTTTTGGAAACGCAACGCCATGTGGCCAGGCCTCGTAGGTAAAGGCAACCCTGGACAAGAAGCATCAATCTCCCTCACCACCATGCTCAACCTCACGGCCGGCGCGGAGCACAACGGGGGAAGATTCGACGCCGTGGATCTCTTCCTCCATGCTCCGCACACAAGCATTGATGCCGGTAAAGCGGAACTCGAAGAACTGGCTGGCCTGCTTGTGGCGAGAAAGCTCTCCGCCCACACCCTAGTCGCACCTGGCTGGTTCTTCGGCAACGCAATGGGTTCTGATGCAGAGCAAGACGGCTGGCTTTCTGCAATTGAGAGGGCGTGTATCATCGGTGAAGCACTGACCAACCTGGGTGTTCGTTCAGGCGACATGATCCGCATTGACTCAGGTGCGAGCCCGATCAAATTCATTGAGGACTCTGCGGAAAACCGAAGGAGAATCGTGGCAACCTTCGCAAGAGCGTCCTCGATTGCCAAGAGATACGGCCAGCGCTTAACCGCTGAAACCGAAATGTGCTGGGGAGGGATGTCATCCCCTGAATCGACGGCCGAGCTTCTGGGAGCGGTATCTGCCAAAACTGGAATCAGCAGCGCAAATGAACCGGGTTTCGTGGGTGCCCTGGTGGATCTAGCGCACATCCTCACCAGCATGATTGACCTCAGCGTCACTGGCAGCGGATTACAGCCTGGATTTGGCCGCGACGAAGTCTTGGCCGCGATGAAGCGCGGTGCGCAATCGGTGGGCCACTGGACGATTGACTACCATGCCGCCCAGAATGACGGCAAATGGACACCCGGGGATGCGAGTCATCCGCCGACAGGTAAACACTGCGCCGTGAATGACACCGCCGGTCTGATTAACATTGTGGAAGTGACGGGAATTTGGGCACCCCACTTGAGGGGGAATGACGTGGACGGCATTTGTTGGGATGGCTGCCAACTGCCGAACGAGACCTTGCTCATGCCCAACTACTACAATGAAATTCTGACGGTCGAAATGGCCATCGAGGAGCGGTATTTCGCACAGTAATCCTCAGCCGAATCAACTACGTCTCTAGTCTCGACACCCCTGGGCAACTTGGGGTGTTTTTCTTTTTTCACAGTAGCCTTACTCCTTCGCGTGAATCTCTATGCTAGTCTTTTGCAAAACACTGGAATAGAGAATTGCGAAGTTTGGGAGCAAATTTAAGTTTAACGGCTCACTGGTTATCAGTGCGCCGTTAAACTTAAAATGCAACTCCTAAGACACAATTTATGTTTTTTTATAATTTACAGCGTTCCCAAAAATTCACCATAGCCCTCATTAACCATCTTTTCCTTAAGTACAAAACGAAGTGCCGCCGAGTTCATACAATACCGCTTGCCGCCCCGATCGGCCGGGCCGTCATCAAACACATGTCCTAGATGAGAATCGGCATACACCGAGCGAACCTCCGTTCGAGTAGAAAAAAATGATTTGTCGACGTGAAGTGTTACAGCGTCAGGTGTAATCGGCTTAACAAACGATGGCCAACCAGTACCCGAATCATACTTATCCCTCGATGAAAAAAGTGGCTCGCCTGAAACGATGTCGACATAAATGCCTTCCGCCTTGTTTGCGTTGTATTCATTTTTAAACGACGGCTCGGTTCCCTCCTCCTGCGTCACTTCATATTGAATTTTTGTGAGCAATCTTCGCAGTTCGGCCTCCGAAGGTTTTTGATACTTACTCCAGTCTATTGGACCAGAAGATGTCGGGGCCATAACAGAGTGTGTCAGCTCAGACGCTTTTTCACCCCAATGTTTTTTAATAAAAACATCTCGTCCTGATGCGCCGCGGTAATACGAGTAACGAACCGGATTCTCCTTATAATAATTCTGATGATTATCCTCTGCAGGCCAAAATATAACTCTCGGTAGAACCAGAACTGCAAGTGGTTTTTCATAAACCTTTTTTGCATCAATAAAACTGATTACATCTTGAGCGGTCATCTTTTCATCTTCGTTCGCATAATAAACAGCGGGAGCGTATTCAAAACCTCTGTCATAAAAAGATCCGCCGGCATCCGTGGGATCACTGTGCTTAATAACAGACTCCACTAAATTTTCGTAACTAACTTTTCCAGTGTCATAAGTCACAAGCACCACCTCACGATGTCCACCTTCCGCATAATTTTTATAATCTGGCTTTTCACTCGTCCCTCCTGAATATCCTGAAACGGCGGAAATTACGCCAGGAACTTTCTCAATATCAGCCTCAACGCACCAAAAACATCCGCCAGCAAGGATCGCCGTTTCAATCGTAGAAACCTTCTCTACAGCATCTTTTGGCACAACAACTTCTAAAACCGCCTCAGATGAAGCGACAGGTTCTTTTGTAGAAAAAGTTAAATAGGCAATTGCGCCAACGGCAACTATCAACAAAGAAATTCCACTTAGTAAAACTTTTTTCATATAATTTTACTTCCAAATAGCCAGGAAAACCCCGATGTAGTGAACTACTACATACAAAAAGAAAATATATCCTGCTACGCCGGCGATTATCGACAAGGCCACAGTATTTATAATTTCGTTTCGACGTCGCTTTGCCTCATCAATAGTACAAATGCCTTTTGCCCGGCGGAAATAGAAAACAAGGGCAAGAGCCAGGGCCAAAAGCCCGGCCACGCGAAAATACCACTTATACTCTCCGTACAATGTGTCCGCAAGCGATGAGGCGAAACCTACCGTGCCAATTCCAGCCAAAACCAAAATCACTGGCGACAAACAGCACAAAGACGCGATAATCACCGGTATAGAACTAATCTTGAAAATTTCTTTAAAATTCATAATTATCTAACAAAATTAGGAGGGTCGTTTGGTGTATCGGTCGACTGAACATTTTTTACTGTTTTTCTCAAATAAAAGAAAATCATGACGCCTATCACAACGACGAGCACCACAAGTAAAACATTTAATAGATATTTATTACTTTCAGTAAACGGAACCTTGGGTGGAGCTGGAGGAACATATTTTTGATTTTCTGATTGTCTTCCCAAAGTCGCCTCGGTCATAGTATCGACTTCTAGATACTGGAAAAGGCGAGCTAAATCATAGAATGGTTTAGAAGCAGTACTGTTACCATAGAAGAGTCGGTAGTCTTGGGCAGGATTTGACTGAAATACTACGGAATAAACCGGCCCTTTAAACTTCGCTTTTGTCTCAAAAGAAAGGGGCTGATCATCCTGATTGAAAACTTTTAGACGAATGTATCGCGCCATCACCTCCGGATAATTTAGAGATAATGAACCACCGGAAAAAAGAGAGGTTTCGAGGTAAGAGATAAAACCTTGGGAAAGATAATTCCACGTCAAACCGTCATTTGATGACTCCAAAATTACCCGGCGGTTAAAATTCTTTTCTCTCGTAGAAACTGTAACTTCATTTGTAAAGACACCCGTAGAGCCCAAGTCAAAAGTTAAAACAGTTGCCTTGTTTGTAACATCGTCCCCAACCGATCCACGGATTTCCATATCCCGTGAAATATTTGTTCGAACCTCTTGCTGAAATACCTGAGCCCCCGAAACTGCAATTGCTCCTTCGGGACCGGCGCCAATTACAACTTTCACATACCTTGCTGTACTTTTTGGATAGAAAAATAAATTGCCCGCCACATTTAAACCAACTGATTGATCTGTAAATTTATAAATGTAGCCTTTATCAGTAAGCAATTTCCAAGCTGAACTACTCTCCGGCAACAAAGTGTCTGATGCATACACAGAAACCTGGCGACGATAATTGGATGATTGAGTTTGAACTAAAATTTGATTGTGAATTTGCCCGGACACACCAAGATCTATTGTGAAATAAGATCTACCTTGTGAATCCGTAGAATTGTTAATCAATACGCCCCCAGATGATTTCGAAATGTATTCCTCCTTGATTAATTGATATGGAATCTCAATGTTTTTTTCATTGATAATTCTTATACCCTTAAAATCCCCTGCTGAAGAAACATCGCTGTCGAGAGGTAATCTTACATACTGTGTATCTACTAAAGCAGGAGCATTTATTTGTTTTTCATATTTCCAATTCGACACCTCAAAGTCGGCGAAAAGCGCCACTGGTGAAAGTGACAAACTAAAGAGTGCAAAAAGTATAGTTTTTTTCATATATTGTTAAACAATAAATTACATGGCTTCCTTGAGTCGATCCTTGTATTTTGCATACATGAATGATGCTCCAAGAGCAATCGCACCGAAACCGATCGACGAAATAATTCTATACAACTCTCCAAGACTCCACAAATCAACAAAAATCTTCAGCGCTGTGATCCCGAACAAAAGTATTCCCAAATTTCGAGCAGATGTAATTCTCCTGACAAATCCGAGCACCACCAAAATTGTAGCGTACAAGGCCCACAAAATTGAAACAAGAGTATTTGAGGTATTTCCTAGATCCCTAGTTGTCTGTGCTTGCGCGCTATAATCCGAATTGCATTTTCTGTAACCTTCATCGAATCCACTGTTAAGTTTCTGGCAACTAACGAGCTCGGTTTGATAGAATCGATAAGCATCAAGAATTTGTTTCTGATAATAACCCATAACCTGTTGAGTCAGAGTGAAAACCGAAAGAATGTTCGCGACCAAAACAAAAACCATGACTCCCCTTTGGCCAATCTCAACGGTCGTACTTCCGTATCGCTTATAAATCCAAGCGATAAGGTATGCCACCAAAATTGCAAGTACCGCCAACCCAAAAACTTTGTTGAAAATCGGAGTAAAGGTTTCAACACTAAAGTTAAAGGCATCGAGAAAAAGAAAACGAGACAAACCGACAATAAAGACCGTTGCGCCCATAACCTGGAAACTGCGATTACTAACAAATGAAGCTGTTGCGTAGATCAGGAGGGATTCAACAAGCCATGCTGTTGTGATCCATGAACCTTCAAACTGTAACGGCACGGCCAGAGTAAGAAACACCACACCAGTACCGGCGAGGAAAAAGTTGAGCGCCTTATCCTCTGGATTAGAGTTGTTTGCCAGGTTTGCAATCACAAGATAGACCGCCGCCAAAACAACTGAACCGAAACCAAGAAAGGCGTGATAATTTGGCTCAAAGATAATATAACTCAACCATGCAAATCCCGCTGCATTGGCAGCAAGTAATCCGAAATCAGCTCCGTCTGCCGTAATTTTAGAGCGAACATTTCGTACTACAGTTGCGGCGATA
>JBBTUO010000004.1:0-17897 GCA_038063715.1 Patescibacteria group bacterium
CCGGCAGCCGGAATTTACCCAACTCGACTACGAAATGTCATTCGTCAATCAGGAAGATGTTTTGAGTTTTACCGAGCCAATGTTTATTGAGCTTGTTCAGAAGTTATTTCCTGAGAAAAAAATCACTACCGTTCCATTCCCACGACTTACATACAAGGAGTGTATAGAAAAGCATGGTTCAGATAAGCCAGACCTCCGCGTGGACAAAACTAATCCAAATGAACTCGCTTTTGCATGGATTGTTGATTTCCCAATGTTTGAAAAGAATGACGAAGGAGAAATTCAGGCCGCACATCATCCATTTTGCTCAATAAATGACGCAGATGTTGAGAAATTCATGAAAGGGGAGGACATGTTCAATATTCGCGCAAATTCATACGACCTGGTACTGAATGGCTATGAACTTAGCTCAGGCAGTATTCGAATTCACAAATCAGACATGCAAAAAAAGGTATTCGAGTTGCTCAAAATTTCAGAGGACGAACAGCAGAAAAAATTTGCCCACATGCTCGAAGCGTTTAAGTATGGAGCGCCTCCACACGGTGGTTTTGCCCCTGGAATCGACCGCATTGTGATGCTCCTTATGGGTGAACCAAATATTCGTGAGGTGATTGCCTATCCGAAAACAGGAGAGGGTCGCGATCTCATGATGAGCGCCCCAAGTGAGGCGAATCCTAAGCAATTAAAGGAACTCGGAATTAAACTTGATAAGTAAGATTTCATGACCGTGTATCCGATCATTGGAATGAGTCCCGGTAACAGCTACTTTAAAGAGGACGTTATTGAAAAACTTCTCAAGACCTGCGTAGAGAAGTATGGCAAAGCCGTGGTTTTTATTGCAGACATCCCGGCCATATCAACATATGTGGCACTTGGATATCCAGAAAACAGAGCCTGGCGAGATAAGGCTCTACCACAGAGTAATATGCTGAAGAACAGAACTAAAAGAGTGCTGGCTAAACTCGGTTATTCAGAAAATCAGGTAAAAATCATTGATTGGGCTACAGAAGTTGAAAACAATAAGGATTATCTGGAAAAATACAATTCATTAGAAAATTTTTACAAAACAAATACCGCATTTCGAGAATTAGCTGATACTACAACAGAAGAAGTATTAAAAAATTCTAGTAGAGGTGCAATGGGCTTGGCGGCATCAGTTAAAGTTGCGGTGCATTATCTCCTATCTGAAATTGCCTTTTTAGAATTTGCACCAAATTATCTGAAAACTGATATTGTTATGTATGTTTACCACAGAGCTTGGCCAATATACGAGAGGTATACTGCTGGGGATTTTGATCAAATACCTAAACCCCAGCTCGCTTTCCAGATATTATAAAAGTGATATGCTTTCTCTATGACATTCACAGTACGACAGCCCAGTTTTGAAGGACCACTCGATGTACTTTTGAATCTCATTGAAAAACGGAAGCTTTTTATCAACGATATTTCCCTTGCCAAGGTGGCTGACGATTACCTCGCCCATATAAAAACTCTGGGACAATTTCCACTCCACGATAGTGCTAATTTCGTTCTAGTTGCCTCTACACTTGTATTAATAAAATCGAAATCGCTCCTGCCCGGACTTGAGCTAACAACCGAGGAACAAGGTGATATCGCAGACCTAGAGAAACGACTTAAAATTTACAAAAAAATTAAGGAGTTAAGTGTTGGCATAAAAGAGCGCTTCGGCAGGCAAATCTCTTTTGAACCTGAACAAAGAAAAATTGATCCGATTTTTTCTCCGGATGCGAGTATGACAATCACTTCCTTGTCCGCCGCAGTGTCGGATGTGCTAAAAAACCTACCCAAAAAAGAATTTCTAGCCAAGGTTATAGTAGAAAAAGTGATGAGCCTTGAAGACATGATTAATCATCTCACGAAAAGGGTGACTGATAGCATTCGTATGAGTTTCAAGGAGTTTTCCAAGAATGATAGAGCAAGCAAGGTACACGTTATTGTGAGCTTCCTAGCGATGCTTGAGCTGGTAAAACAGGGGATTATCTCCGTCTCCCAGGAACGACATGGCGAGGATATTGTGATGGAGACGGAATATTTAGGAGTACCTAAATATTAAATATCTAATTCCTAATGCCTAATTTCTAATAAATTTTGCCAACTTTTCAACATTTCATTAGGTATTAGAAATTAGAACTTAGAAATTTATCGTATTTATGTTAGAATAACCACTCAATTATTTTTTTAAATTATGACTTTAGAAGCAAAAATTGAAGCCGTATTATTTTGGAAAGCCGAACCCGTGACGGTTGTTCGCCTTGCAAAAATTTTTAATGAAACAGAGGAAGCTGTAAAAAGTGCTTTGACTATTCTAGAAGAAAAGCTCCATAGCAGGGGAGTGTCCTTGCTAAGAAAGGATGACGAAGTCGCTCTCCGAACCGCCCCAGAGGCGGGGGGCTTGATTGAAACTCTCGCTAAAGAAGAACTAACAAAAGATTTGGGTAAGGCTGGGCTCGAAACCCTATCAATTGTCTTGTACCAAGGTCCAATTTCACGTCGTGAGATTGATTACGTGCGTGGAGTAAATTCTAATTTTATTTTGCGCAATTTGCTTGTCCGTGGATTGGTAGAGAAGGTAGAAAATCCAAGAGACCAGCGTTCGTTTCTGTATAGACCGACATTTGACCTGCTGTCATTCATTGGTATTTCAAAAATTGATGAACTGCCTCAATACGCAAGCGTTCGACAGGAAATAGCAACATTTAATTCAACACCTATAGAGGGTGAAGCGCCGGTATCGGAGGAGCCTACATCCGTGACTGAAAGTATTTGAACACAATGAAAAGGGTACGCAGAATTGTAAAGTTGTTAAAAATAATTGCTCCTGAATATATTTTTGGTGCCTTAGGCATTATTTTTTTAGTTGTTTTGTTTGTTTTAGGAAATTTTTTCTCGACTCAAAAAACAAAATCTACTGTACCTACAGAAATAGCACCCACGGTCTTTGACGGTCTAACTCTGCAGGCATCTTCAACATTCGTTTATGATGTAAAGAACAAAAGGGAAATTTTTTCTAAAAATGGTGATGCACAGTTACCCCTCGCGTCACTCACTAAAATTATGATGGCGGTGACCGCACTTTCGATTCTACCCAAAAATACTGTTGTCACAATTAATCAGGAATTCCTTAAATCGGAAGGCGATAGCGGTTTGTACGACAATGAGCGATGGAAACTTGAGGATCTTATCGATATAACACTTCTACAGTCTTCAAACGATGGAGCAAGCGCTATTGCTTCAGTCGCAGGCGCTTCAGGACACAGTGTAATTTCAGACAATTTTGGCCGAGGACCGTTTATTGATGCGATGAACAATAAAGCAAAGGAGCTTGGTCTTGACCAAACTTATTTTTTAAACCCTACAGGACTTGATGAGGGTGTTTCTGTGTCTGGCGCATATGGATCAGCGCGTGATGTCTCGGTTCTATTTTCACATGCGATTAGCACATACCCGCAAATATTTGATGTAACCAGATCTAGCGATCATGAGTTTAGCTCATTGAGTGCGATCACGCACAAAGTAAAGAACACAAACACTTTTGTTAATAAAATTCCCTCACTTCTTGCCTCTAAAACGGGCTACACTGATCTGGCAGGGGGTAATCTAGTTATTGCTTTCGATGCCGGTGTCAATCGTCCAATAGTGGTTTCTGTCCTTGGCTCTACCGAACAGGGTCGATTTGATGACGTTGAAAAGCTGGTTTGGAGTACACTAGAGTATCTAGGTGAAAACTAGAAAAGACAGTAATTTAGAAAACTTGTATAATCGATACACAATACTTCATAATTTATAGACAATGCTTACCGACATAGTAAAAGTATTTTTTCCACTAACCGTATCCTTCTTTTTAGGAATACTGCTGACACCGTTTTTGACGAATTATTTATACAGTCATTCAATGTGGAAGAAAAAAGTGAAGACGGTTGCTCCCGATGGTCGAGGGACACCGATTTTTAACATGCTCCACAAGGACAAGGAAATTGGAACACCGAAAATGGGAGGTATCGTTATTTGGTTGTCAGCAATACTTACAATGCTTGTTATTTGGCTAGTCGCTAAAATTTTTCCAGGAGACCTAACTCACAAACTTGATTTCATGAGTCGAGGACAGACATGGCTTCCGTTGGTTGCGCTTATGACCGGAGCTTTTGTGGGTCTTATTGACGACTACATGGAGATCAATGGAACTGCTGGGTGGGCAGCCGGCGGCCTTTCACTCAGTAAAAGACTATATGTGGTTGCAGTTGTGGGACTTCTCGCGTCTTTGTGGTTTTATTTTAAGCTCGATGTTGTGAGCGTAACTCTACCGTTCATGGGTGAGGTATACATTGGCCTGTTTTTTATTCCATTCTTTATTTTGGTAACAGTGGGAATTTATTCTGGCGGAGTAATTGACGGCCTCGACGGCTTAGCTGGAGGTATTTTTTCGATTATTTTTAGTACATATGCCGGTATCGCTTTTTACCAAAACCAAATTAATCTTGCAGCGTTTTGTGCAGTTATTGTTGGAGGGCTCCTGGCTTTTTTGTGGTTCAATATTCCTCCCGCTCGTTTTTATATGTCTGAGACAGGTAGTATGGCCTTGACCCTAGCACTTGCGATTGTGGCATTTATGACAGACTCCTTGGGCGAAGGTAAAGGAATCGCGGTACTACCTATTGTCGCGCTTCCTTTAGTAATCACTAGTCTTTCAAACATAATACAATTAACTTCAAAGCATTTTAGAAACGGCAAGAAGGTGTTCCAGGTGGCTCCGCTCCACCATCATTTTGAGGCTATAGGTTGGCCAGCACATAAAGTGACTATGAGGTATTGGGTAGTGGGAATAGTTTGTGCGGCAATAGGGCTTATTGTCGCAATGATAGGTTGAGGTACCTAAGGTTGCCCATGTGTGGAACAGTAAGCCAGGCTTTCTGTGATATTATTTGGAAATGGTTCGTGGCAAACAAGTTGATAAGATTTTTCTTAGTATCGTTGCGATACTTCTGGTGGCTGGTTTTTTAATTTTTACATCTGCCTCATTAGGACTCCTCGCTCGAAACGGCGCGAACTTCAGTTCAGTTGCCCTTAATCAATTTTTAGCTGTCGGCCTGGGCTGCATCTTGGCGTTTGGAATTTCAAAAATTAATTATACTCTTTGGCGTCGATGGTCATTTTTTATTTTTATATTTTCTGTTTTTTTGACTCTGCTCGTGTTTGTGCCACAGATTGGTCTTGAATTTGGGGGAGGGAAGCGGTGGATTGCTATCGGTAGTTTTTCAATTCAACCCGGGGAGTTTCTGAAGATCGCGTTCGTTATTTATACCGCTGCATGGCTGTCAGGAGCAAGAGACAAAATTGCCACATTTAAAGGTGGTATGTTGCCGATAATAGTTCTCCTAACCATTGTTGGTGCAATTCTACTGAAACAGCCGGATACCGATACATTTGTTAGTATTTTTCTGGCCGCAACCGCAATGTTTGTTGTGGCTGGCGGACGATTCAAGCATCTACTAATTTTATGTTTATTTTCTCTAGCGGGTCTCGCGCTTCTTGTGTACGCAAGGCCGTATCTCATGCAGCGTGTCACGACTTTTTTGAATCCTTCTGCCGATCCTCTCGGTGCAGGATATCAGATTCAGCAATCACTCATTGCTATCGGATCAGGAGAAATTTTTGGCAGAGGCTTTGGCCAAAGCATTCAAAAATTTTCTTATTTGCCGGAGCCTATCGGCGATTCAATTTTTGCTGTTGCAGCCGAGGAATTCGGATTTGTAGGCGGAATTTCTTTGATACTGCTATTTTTATTTTTCACACTTCGAGGCTTTCGTATAGCTTCTAAAACTCCTGATATGTTTGGTGGACTTTTAGCGATTGGGATTGTTATACTTATCATATCGGGCTCCTTCATGAATATCGCCTCAATGTTGGGGGTAATACCCCTGTCCGGTCTCCCGTTACTTTTTGTCAGTCACGGAGGTACTGCCATGATAATCACACTGGCGGAAGTTGGAATTTTGCTCAATATTTCGAGGTTTCGGAAAACATAATACGAAAATACGAATGAACACGAATATACGAACATTTACGAAAATTTTTCAGACGCCTCGGCAGTGTTCGTATTATTTCGTATGTTCGTATAATTCGTAATTTCGTATATAAATTTTATGAAAATCTTATTTACAGGCGGAGGTACCGGTGGACATTTTTATCCTATTGTTGCCGTTGCTGAGGCGGTCAACAAAATCTCCAAAGAAAAGCGTCTGCTTGCGCCAGAATTGTACTACATGGCAGATGAACCCTATGACAAAAGGGCTCTTTTTGATAACAATATAACTTTTATTAGCATGCCAGCCGGAAAGTTGCGGCATTATTTTTCTCTACTTAATTTTTTAGATATTTTCAAAACCGCTGCGGGCGTCATAAAGTCGTTGTGGAAGGTTTTTAGAATTTATCCAGATGTGATTTTTGGTAAGGGCGGATATGCAAGTTTTCCGGCCCTATTTGCGGGCAAAATTCTTCGAATACCGGTTGTTATTCATGAATCGGATAGTGTGCCGGGCAGAGTTAACTTGTGGGCGGGTAAATTTGCGCAAGATATCGCCGTGTCGTTTCCTGAAGCCGCCAATTATTTTGATGCAGCAAAAACGGCATATACAGGCAACCCGTTGCGTCAGGAAATTCTGAACTTGCAAAGTTCTGGTGCTCACGAATTTCTTAAAATTGATAAAAGTATACCCACCATACTTATTATGGGAGGCTCACAAGGTTCTAAACTAATCAACGAGGCCATCTTGCAAATCCTGCCTGAGCTGGTTGAAAATTTTCAAATTATTCATCAAACAGGTGCTGACAATTTCGCAGAGGTTTCAAAAGCCGCTGGTGTAATTCTCTCTAAGATTGTAAAAAAAGATCGATATAAACCATTTGATTATCTTAACGACCTCGGAATGAGGATGTCAGCTGGAGTATCTTCCCTTGTTATTTCTCGTGCAGGTTCAACAATTTTTGAAATTGCCGCTTGGGGATTACCAAGTCTTATAATTCCAATTACCGATTCAAACGGTGACCATCAGCGTAAAAATGCATTCAATTACGCGCGAAGCGGTTGTGCTGTAGTTATTGAGGAACATAACCTAACCTCACATTTATTACTTTCAGAAATCACCAGCCTAATGTCTAGTCCGGAACGATTAAATCAAATGAAAGAAGGTACCAAAAATTTTGCGAGGCGAGATGCTGCGGAGGTCATTGCTCTTAAACTTCTTGAAATCGCTTTGTCACACGAAGTATAGAAATAAATATACGAAAATACGAATTTATACGAATTAACGAAAGGTTACGAACAAAATGCCCGATGCAATAGAAAAGGTAATTACAAGATTTCCGCCGTCACCGACGGGCTTTCTTCATATAGGCCGAGCGCGGACGGCCCTGTTCAATTATCTTTTTGCAAACCATTACAAGGGATCATTTGTCTTTCGCCTCGAAGACACCGACACTGAGCGTTCAAAGCCAGAATACGCTACCGATATTATTGAGAGTTTGAAATGGCTCGGTATCTCCTATGCCAATAAGGAGGTTTGGCGACAGTCAGAGCGGTCCAGTGTATACAAATCGCATCTAAAAAAATTATTGGAGACCGGCGCCGCATACATTTCGAAGGAAACCGAGGGAGAACGCGCGGAAGTAGTACGCTTCAAAAATCCAAATAAAACAATCACATTCACCGATCTTGTTCGTGGTGAAATTTCATTCGATACCGCCGACCTTAGCGATTTCGTAATTGCAAAATCACCTGAAGAACCGCTGTATCACCTAGCTGTGGTGATCGATGACAGTGAAATGGGAGTAACTCATATTTTGAGAGGAGAAGATGGCATATCAAATACTCCCCGACAAATTTTACTCCAAGAAGCAATGGGTTTCCTGAGGCCTAAATACGCGCATATTCCGCTTATTTTAGCCCCGGACAGAAGTAAATTGTCTGGCAGACACGGAGCTGTGTCTGTGCGTGATTATCGTGACCAGGGGTATCTCCCGGAAGCCGTTATCAACTACCTTGCGCTTCTCGGCTGGAATCCGGGTACCGATCAGGAAATTTTTAGTCTGAGAGAACTTGTTGAACACTTTGATTTATCTAAAGTACAAAAAGGCGGTGCGATTTTCAATGTTGAAAAATTGAACTGGTTTAATAAGCAATATATTCAAAAATTAACCCCAGCGGAAAAAATTGCGAATGTCCAAAATTTTATTTCAAAAGAGCAGTTTGGGGTAATTCAACAAAATCCAGGTTTGATTGACCTGATGATGGAGCGTATTTCAACATTTGGAGAGCTCGGTACAGCAGTAAAGGTTGGTGACTATAATTATTTCTTTGGAAAACCTGTTTATGAAAAAAATGCGTTACTCTGGAAAGGTGTTGGTGATTTTTCAAAAGTAAAAGACAGACTTTCTGCCGTGAAGGAATTGATTGAAAAAATGTCATCTGATCTATTTAATCGCGTATCAGTAAAAGAAGTCCTTTGGCCCTATGCTGAGAAAGAGGGTAGGGGAGAGGTCTTGTGGCCGTTACGAATGAGCCTTTCTGGAAAAGAAAAATCCCCAGACCCATTCGTGCTATCTGAAGTTCTCGGTAAAAAAGAGACTCTAGAACGAATTACGACGGCTCTCAATCTGTTATAATAGACTGGTGCGAATTTCTGCACCAAAATTACTACTTTTTTTTATTGTACCGATTCTTTCTATTTCGGTTATTTGGCATGCACAGGCAGATGTAATCGATGACCTGAAAGCTAAAATTGATGAGAGAAATGAGGTAATAAAAAATCTTGATCTGGAAATTGCGCAGTACGAGGCTCAGGTTGAAAAAACCAGTACGCAAGGAAAAACACTGAAAAATAAAATTGCGACACTAGAATTGACCCGAAAAAAACTACTGGCAGAAATCACCTCGATTCAAAATCAAATTTCAGTAGCGAATCTGTCCATTAATAAGTTATCAGGACAGATTTCTGATGCGGAAAAAACAATTGCTAGGGACCGCGCCGCTATCGCGTCTACAATAGTTCAAACTGACGAGGAGGAGTCTGTATCCCTCGCTGAGATGCTTCTAACATACCCGAGTATTTCTCATTTCCTTGATCGCGTTGAGTCGTTATCACAATTAAGCGTCGGACTAAAAATAAGACTTGCCGAGGTACGGGCACTTAAGGAAGATATCGAGGGTAAAAAAGTAGATACAGAGGGCAAGCGTAAGGAGCTGATTAGCCTTGCAAATAATTTGTCCGACAAAAAGAAGGTTGCTGAATACAATAAAACTGAAACAAATAAACTTCTAACACAGACTAAAAACCAAGAGGCGAGTTACCGTAAGATTTTGGAGGAAAAACAAGCGCTTCGTGACGCATTCGCTGGCGAGCTTTTGGGATATGAATCCCAACTTAAAATTGCGATTGATCCATCAAGCCTACCCGACACCGGTAAGGGAGTTTTAGCTTGGCCTGTAGATAAAGTTTCTATAACTCAAAATTTCGGCCATACTGAATTTTCGAAAACAACTCAGGCATACAACGGACAAGGTCACAACGGAATTGACCTAAAAGCTGCAATTGGTACAAAGATAAAATCGTCATTATCAGGGATGGTCCTCGGAACCGGTAACACCGATACGGCCTGCCCAAATGCATCCTACGGCCGATGGGTACTTGTCGAGCATCCGAATGGTCTTTCGACTCTGTACGCTCATCTTTCTGTGATAAAAGTTGTTGCTGGGCAAACAGTGGCAACTGGTGAACTTCTCGGTTATAGTGGCGAAAGCGGTTATGCTACCGGGCCACACCTCCATTTTAGCGTCTATGCGAGTCAGGGTGTAAAAATTTTGACCCGACCAAGCAGAGTATGCAAAGCAACCTACACGATGCCGGTGGGAAGCCTCAACTCGTACCTGAATCCACTGTTATACCTCTAATCTGTTTTGACACTGGAGACTAGGGGAGTATAATTTAGTCTACAAAGCATCCATGGAACAGCCAGTCAAAACTAGTGGTTTTATTAAAATAATTATTCTCATAGTCATTGTCCTTGTTCTTTTAGGCTACTTCGGTTTTGACGTAAAAAATATACTAAAGTCACCGGTAGTCATTGATAATTTAAATTTTGTCTGGGATATCGTTATTGATTTATGGCATAAATATCTAGAGGCACCTGTACAGTTTATCTGGGAAAAAATTGTGATTGAACTGTTATGGAATAATCTTACCGCGATCCTAGAAAAGGCAAAGGAATCAGGGGTAATGAATCCGAAGTAGCAAAGGCTCCATAAAGGAGTCTTTTTATTTAAAGGATGGATGGTCTAAAAGATATATTGTGCGACATGTATGCCTTAGGAGGGCCTCCGCCCTACATAGGCATACATTAGTACCCTTTTGGGCCGACACGTATGCCTTGGGATGCCCAATACCCTACTTGATAAACAAAAGCCCCGCCGTTTACGGCGGGGCTTTTGTTTTAATTATTTCTGACTTATCGTCTTATATTTATTCCAGCACTTAGAAGATGAGCTCCACGGTGCACTTCCTTCCTTTTCGTAGAGTTGTTTGGCGTATGCCAGGTTACCTTGCAATGTGTGGAGGTTGATACCGAGCTTTGAAGCTTCCTCGCCATGATAATAGGTATTGATCTGCATAACCCCAATATCGCTTCGATTGACCCGTCCACGCACGATTTCCCCACCACCGGAGATGTGCCTGAAGCTTGATTCGCATTTTGCGATTTCTGCCAGAATTGGCGTGTCCTCAAAATACTCGCGAACCTCGGCTTCTACCGTCTTACTATTTCCACCTGTGGCTACGAGCGCTACACCGTCCACGATATTTCTATCCTCAATGGCTGACGGAGCAGTATTATATTCTACAGGCCTAACGCTTGCGGTCGCAGTTCCGTAGAACATTGAAAGCAAAACGAAAGCGCTAGTTGTAAGTTCAATCATATGGTTGATTTTCTTGAGTGAAGCGATTAGAAAATCATCACCCAGCACATATTTCACCGAAGATGATATTATGTGTATCGAAGTTACGTACTTCAATATTTCTAGTATCACAAACAGATATTCAGTAAAATATGTGCTGGGTAACGAAAACTATACTCGCAAAACTCGTTAGTTTTCAGTTAAAACAAAACACCAGATCTCAGATCTGATGTAACCATAATACTAGCATTTTTGAAAAGAAATGTCAAGCTTTTTTAGTCAAACAAACACGGCAAATAGCCTAAAATAGGGCTCTGTATAGGCTTACTTAGCTATTATTAGCCGACAACCTTTTTGACCTTTTTACAAGCCCGTTGTTCCAGGCAATGGCAACTTTCGAGATTTTCTAGTTTTTAGCAGGAAACGGGTACTTTTCGAACTCGTTTAGATAAGATTTTCCATAAAAAAGTCTACCAAAGGCTTCGGTTTCGACAATTGCCCCGGTCAAAGCGTTGTGAGGTCTTGGTTCAGATGGGATTCCGACATACACAAGCACTGCGTCTGAATTTAAAGCAGAGTGACCGTGAGTACTCGGAATTGCAACTCCCCGCTTGATCATGTCTAAATAGCAGATCGAATGAAGGTCGATGGTACGATGAGCAAACGGCCAGTTGATGTGATAGCGATGAGCCGTTGCTTCTAAAAAGTCTCGATCAAAGGCTGGGTTGTGTCCGGCGATTGTTTTGTCAGAAATATTTTCGGCCCAAGCCAAAAAATCGAGCACAACTTCCCTATCAGTCTTTTTGGTGGGATCAGTAATCTGTTCATGAGTAAAACCATTAACAGCGAGCGCCTCTTTTTCAACATGCGCCCCGTCCCAAATCCGACATTCGGCATAAAATCGATTCTCTGGGTTCGCGAAATCAACCGCTCCCACCGAAACAAGCGAATGTTTTTCCGGGCTTACGCCAGATGCTTCAACGTCGATAACGATCATTGATTCATTATAGCAGAAATTGTCGGGATACCGGGATTTGAACCCGGATCGTACGAACCCGAATCGTACATACTACCGTTATACTATATCCCGTAAACCGAGTGCGCCTTGTAGGAATCGAACCTACGACCTTGCGAATGTGAATCGCACGCTCTAACCAGCTGAGCTAAAGGCGCTTTAATTAGAAATTAGATATTAGGAATTAGATATTAGAAATTTTATTTAAGTCCTTTACAATTCGCCGCTGGCTGATAGCCTTTTGCTCGTGCGTCGGCTTCAGAATTAAACCAAATTTTATTCTTCTCCGCAATGTTCGAGGCACACCAGGGGAAATAGTATTTAGTGCCGTTTCGTGAGGCAACAATTTTCCCGCCGGGAGCTACTGATGTAACTGAAGCGCTCTGCGTCAGAACCGGCAAAACAGTCGCGCCGGCAGCAGGCGCGACTGTTTTCTCCTCGATTTCTACACTATTTTCAATAATAATCGGCTCACGATTTGCCTCAATGATCGAAAGTCGCCCTAGGCCAAACGAGCTCAAACCAACCAGTACAATGACCGTCGCTGTGTAGTATTTTGAAGCTATTTCATCCCCTTTTACCCTATCCAGTGCTTCCCTGCCCTGGGACTTGATTTTTTCGGCTAAATCTCTTATACTCATTGGACTTAAATTATATCAGAAATTTATGGCAACAAAAAAGGCCGGCGGAACAGCTAAAAACCTTACCGATGTAAACCCAAAATACTTGGGTATTAAGCTTTATGCTGGCGAATCAGCCCAGGTAGGCTCTGTAATTGTCCGACAGCGCGGTACACGAATATTGGCCGGCAAGAACGTCGGACTCGGTGTTGACCACACCCTCTTTGCCCTCAAAGACGGTTTCGTAGAATACAGCCACACTCGCAAGACAGGTTTCGATGACAAGGTAAAAGTGAAGAAGGTTGTGAGTGTCCAAGCCAAGAGAAAATAAAATTTTATTCAAAAAATCCCCGAATCGGGGATTTTTGCTATACTTTACTGACCTACTTATGGAATTTGAGAGATTTGAAGAAAACAAACCAGCTGAAAATGCTGATCATAAAGCTAAAACCTGCACCCCCGAGTCACTACGGAAAGGTGCTGACAAGATTATTGATATGTTCAGCAAAAATTTTACTGTTGCCGGTGTGGAAAATTTAGAGATGATTAGAAGAATGCAACTGGAGCAACCAGACAATCGCTTTGTTATTACCGCCTCGCACCTTTCAAATCTTGATGGTCCCGCTGCGATTAAGGCATTTGGTGAGGATTTGGATTTACAAATGGCCGTTAGCTCCCAGCTTTTCGGGTTTACGCCACAAGAGTTACTTTTTCGAGCGGGTGGTAAGGAAAACTTTACCGGAGTGGAGCATAAAAAAATAAAAGGTGGTCATGGTGAGACCAGAGGTGCATTTAATCCCAATGACTTTATCGCTCTGGCAGAGAAATCATCGCAAGGAAAAACGCCTTGGATTGCAATTTCCGGACTTTCAATGTCTGGAGAAATGCTAAAAGCTAAAATCGGACCAGCGTATTTGGCTCAAAAAACTCACTCATACATAATTCCCTCTGCGTTGGAAATGAAAGGCGGAGGGAGTATTAGTGTTGAGGGACTTGGCGAAATGGCAAAGGCAGTTACCAAAAAGGCTGAAGCTATCTATCATGTCGGGACACCAATTAAACTAGAGCCAGTGGATGTGAAAATAATCGAAGATGTTTTGGCGAAACGAAAACGACGTGAAAAACCCACCAAAGAGGAGTTAGCTGAATTTAGTCGTGTCGTGGAAGTATTGCGGGTGCAAACAGAACAAATTGCGAAAGCTGTCAGTACCCTACTCCCAGAAAAAATGAGAGGTAAGTATGGGGCGTAGCCGGTCGAAGAGTAGCATTTAAGAAAAGCATACTTCTCCCATGGGCCGCGAGAATACGCGGCCCTTTTCCTTTGGTTCTTTTGTGACAATGTTTAATTTATCAACATATGTTGATAAATTAAACATTGTTACTTACAGCGACTACGTCGTACAGGGTTTTTATTTTTATTCCGATCTATAATTTTACTTCTTTTTCAAAATTATATTTACGCCATTGCGTAAATATAAAAACATGTGGATGTTTGACGGACATTTTAAAATGATGTAAGGTTCGTGGTGGATCCGCAAGCAAACACGCTTGCGACTACAAGGTTTCTTGAATACGGCCCGTGGGCTGTGTTTAAGAGACGCTCCCCGTGTGGGAGAAGCACATCGAAAACAGTATGAATGCAATAGCCCCGTTGGTAGACGCAGACAATCCGACACTCCGCCGCCTTCTCGAACCGTTAAGCGATGTCGGTGCAGTAGCGATACTAGGAGAACTTGTTCAGGAAACAGTCCGGAGCAATTTGTCCGGACCGGCACAGGAAATGCTTATGCTCTGGATAAGAGGGGTTAGCACCCTTTATCCTCTGTCTCTACAAGAGGCTGACCGCAAAAAAATCATGGTCTGTCAGGCTCGTTTCGACGCAATCAAGGGGATGCTGGACAAATTGCTGATGTCTAGCCCGCCAAGCGGCGGGAAAAGTGGACCGCCGGTGCTTATCTTGTGCGCTGACCTGTTGAGGTCAAAACTTCTCCATCTCTGCTATGAGTGGCCGCTGGGAAAAGATAACACCGCGCTCGAGAACAGTTTAAGAATACTGCTCAGATGTGTCCCTAACAGCATTGAAGGAAGCAAACCGTTTGTTGATGGGATTCGTGCAAACTGGAAGGATGTTGAACCTGAGCGCGCGATCTGCTTCATGGCGGTGCTTCAGGAGGGCGACTCTCATTTTGTGGGCTACAAAATGGACCTGTCGAGATTTCTACTTGCTGGAATCCCCCGTAATCAAAGCAGTCCCACGCGGAATTACCAGCTTGCTCGTGTCATTCACCCTCTGATTCAAAGTGACCCAGCGGTAATTGAGTTTGTGGTGGCTGAAGCCAAAAAATGGGGCAAGCTGGCTCACGACGCACAGGCATTGCAAAAAAGGTTGCAGAGTTTGAGGGTTCATCTCGCCAATGTGGCCTGCGTTTGTCGGCCAGACGGGAGTATTACGGTGACTGGCCAGCTGGTCTACCGTGGAGACATTGGTCCCGGCATTCCTCCTGTTCAGCTAGATCAAATGCGTCAGGAAAAACTCGTTCATGCTGAACTGGCGATACAAAATTGGCGTTTGGAGACTGATTGCCAGGCGCCCGTGCATTGCGGTTTCAATGACGCAACTAGGCTGGTGGATGATGGATCGCTGACAAAGGTGACATACCCGCCCATCCGTGAATCAGTTTGAAAGTAATCGTTCGGCCCGGAAACGCGAGTTTCCGGGCCTTTTTATTAACTCCTTTTTTGCAACAATAAGAAACTATAGTTTCTTATTGTTGCAGAGGCTTTTTCTGACTTAATACAGGTAATTTGACTTTTTTGTATAGTTTGTTATGGTGATAAAAGTAAACCGCAAATCGAAATAACCATGAATACAGAACTGGCAGCATTAAAACTCAAACGCACATTCATCGTAACAACGGGAATTCGTCACAACGCAGCGACATTCAAAACAGTCCTTGAAGGGCGCGGCATCCACATCACCTCAAAGGCTCTCGACCTGATGAGCATGACAGGTCACCCTCGTGTTCGTTTCGGTGAAAAGAAAGAAGGGGTGATTCTAGCCGATGTCTCAGTCGAAGAGCTTGGGCTTCCAGATAACGCGCCATATGGTGACATCTGCCTAAAGGCCATTGGTCACAGCGTGATCTGGGCGGGCAACACATACAAACTTGCCTACACCTCATTCGAACAGGCCTGTGCTCTCCGAGAACAATACACGGACCAGCCCTTTGATGAGTGGCTTCGAGTAGGTATGTTTGCCATTCAACACCCGATGGGCAACAGAATGCTCCTACGAATTGTGCACGGACGCAACAAGGTTCTTTACTTCGACACCGACGATGGTGGCGACCTCGACGACCTGTTTGATGGTCATGTCAGGTTTATCTGGCAGCTGACTCCAGTGCCTAAACGCCTGATGCCAGAACCGAGTTAATTTGTTCAAATGAGTTTCGATAGGCCGCGTATCGCTACGCGGCCCTTTTCTTTTGAAAAAATTAATTTAAATAAGTTTTGCCATATACATCTATCTTACACGGTCGTGTACGATAGATGTATATAAGATAATAACAATAAGGTTGATAGACTAGCGCGGGAAACGGGCAAAACGAACGGCTCACGCATATGCGTGAGCCGTTCGTTTTGCCTTATTGTATAGGTTTATAGGAAAAGTGAATTAGAGCGCCGAAATAACCAATTTGAGCTTGGCTGTCTTGTCTTTTACCTTAATGAGAATCGTGTACTCCCCCACTTCCTTGATCGGCTTATCGAGTTCGATAAAATCAGCCAACATATCAATCTGTCTATCGGACTTCATATGAGCAATAATTTCCGCCTTGTGTACGCCGGCAAACAAATGGCCTTTTTCGTTAGCTTTTTCCTTAATTTCAAGCGGTTTCGCCTCCACAGCCTTTAGATTCATAAGCAAAAGATCCTCCTGAACCTTCTTGTGCCCTGCGTCCTCCGCTTTTAATTTCTCAATCTTTTTAAGGACTGCCGGTGTTGCCACTTCAGCTAAGCCTTTCGGAATCAGCAGGTTGAGCGCGTAGCCGTCAGCAATATTTTTGACATCATATTTTTTACCAACCTTCACGACATCTTTAAGTAATACTATTTTCATATCAGATATATTTAATACTAATCACCGCATTATACTCAATACTACTTTGTAAGCAATTTTGTGGCTGCATCCATTTGCGGATCTTTTCCTTTTGTGAAATCCTCGGCCGTCATCGGCACTACAAGATCCGGGGTAACGCCCTTAAACGAAATGGAGGTGCCTTTTGGTGTAAGCCATCGTGCAACAGTCACTTTGAGCGAGGTTTCGGACGTAATATCAACCAATTCCTGCACCGAGCCCTTTCCAAAGGTCTGAGTACCGACAAGCTTGGCCTTACCGTGTTCCTGGAGGGCTCCCGCAAGAATTTCAGATGCTGAAGCAGATCCGCCATTGACTAAAATAGCAAATTTCAAATTCTTATTGAACACATCATATCCCTTACTTCGATAGACAACCGGTGGTGCGTTTTTACCAAAATCCTCACTGACAATCACCGCTCCTGGAGGCAAAAACCAGCTCGCCATGTCCACAGCGGCCTCAAGGTATCCGCCCGGATTTCCTCGCAAATCAAGGATAAGCTTTGTTGAACCTGAGTCAATAAATTTCCGCAGAGCCTCACGGAACAAATCTGGCGCTGTTGCGGAGAAACTATATAGGCGAATGACAAACACTCCATTTTCTTGCAGTCCGATAGGATTACCCGCTGTATCTTTTTGCCCAGAGACACCTTGTCGTATTTCCGTATCAATCGTCGGAATTGCGATGGTGTCGCGAATAATTTTTATTTCAACTGGTGCGCTTTTTCCCTCCCGAATAACCGTAAGCACAACTTCAGTCCCCTTCTTACCGCGAATGAGCTTTATGGCCTGGTCAACTTTCATTCCGGAAGTAACGCTGTCATTAATTTTGACCAGTTTGTCACCAGGTAAAACCCCGGCCTTGGCAGCGGGTGTATCCTTCAGTGGTGCAATAACTGTAATTATGTCGTCTTTAATGCCAACTTCCATACCAACACCCTCGAAATTACCGGCAATTTCACTCTGGAACATTTTCGAGTTTTCAGGCGGGAAGAATACAGTGTAAGGGTCATTTAGAGATGCCGATAGCCCTTCAATTGCGCCCCAGACCTTGTCTTGATCAGTAGTACTTGTCGCCGAAGAAACATATTTTTCATTCAAAACACTCCATGCCTTCCAAAACGGAGCGAAGTCAACTGTGGTCGGCTTACCCGCCTCCTTATTT
>JBBTUO010000005.1:0-8114 GCA_038063715.1 Patescibacteria group bacterium
TGAGGCCGTCAATCGCGCCCAAGCCGTTTTTGACAAACCCTCGGTCATCATCGCCCGCACCATTCCGGGTAAAGGTGTCAAAGAATTCGAGCGGAAGTTCGAATGGCACGGCAAGGCACCCTTACCAAAAGAAGCTGAAATGGCGCTGAAGGAACTAGGAGGCAGCAGACAGTAGTAGTTAGATGTTAGACATTAGAAAAATAAAATGGAAAATACAAATAAAAAAAGATATTGGTTGATGGGGGGGATAACAACTTTGGTTCTGTACGGACTTGTTACTGTTGCACTGATTCCTTTTGGTGTATTGAGAGAAGGTACATGTGCCTTCTTTTGTTTTCCTTATTGGAGTTTACCATCAATACTCGGAAGCGAATTTTTTTTCTATCCAATTAATTTAATTTTTGGATTAAATACATGGAACACAGGCTTTTTCGGGAGAGGGATTGAAACTTTTATCTTTGCAAGTATTTTTTATCTTGCTGTCGGTGTTGTTGCAGGTTGGATTTACGGAAAAATTAAAAGTCAAAAATCTGTTTCCCCGTCTAACATCTAACTACTAATATCTACTGTCTATCCCCATGCTTAATCCACTTCAAAAACTAAACCCGAAGATTTTCGACAAAGATGTCGAACAAGCGCCGATCCGAAAAGGGTTCGGGGAGGGCTTGCTTGCCGCCGGTGAAGCTGATGTGAACGTGGTGGGGCTCTGTGCCGATCTTACCGAGTCCACCCAGATGCATTTGTTCAAAAAGAAATTTCCGGAACGATTTGTGGAAATTGGCGTGGCCGAACAAAATCTGGTAACCGTCGCGTCCGGCATGGCGGCGATGGGCAAGATTCCATTTTGTACCTCATACGCCATGTTTTCTCCGGGTCGGAATTGGGAGCAGATTCGCACCACTATCGCTTACAACGATAGGCCGGTCAAAATTGTCGGTTCTCATTCTGGAATATCTGTGGGACCTGACGGCGGAACACATCAGGCGATTGAGGATATTGCACTCATGCGGATCTTGCCCCGAATGGTTGTCTTATCTCCATGCGATGCGATTGAAGCTAAAAAGGCTACTATTGCCTGTGCTAAAACTGATACCCCTGTTTACATCCGCCTTGCTCGGGAGAAAACACCCGTTATCACCACAGAAGCGACACCGTTTGAAATCGGCAAAGCCAATGTATTTTTTGCGCCGGAAAAAGGAAAAGCTGATGTTGGGATTATTGCAACAGGCTCTTTGGTTTTCAAGGCTCTTTCTGTTGCACGCTGGCTTGCAGAGGAAGGTGTGCGAGTTAAAGTTTTAAATATGGCGACAATAAAACCGCTTGATGAAAAAGCAATTGTTGATCTTGCTCACGAAACCGGCGCGATTGTTACTGTTGAGGAGCATCAGATTGCCGGTGGTATGGGAAGTGCGGTTGCCGAATGTTTAGCGTCAAAAATGCCTGTACCGATTGAGTTTATTGGCGTAAAAGATCAATTTGGCCAGTCTGGTACGCCCGACGAGCTACTGGAGTACTACGGAATGGGGGAGAAGCATATTAAAGAGTCGGTGAAAAAAGTTTTAAAGCGCAAAGGTTAAATTTAAGGTCTGGCCTTGAACAAAGTAGGGCTAAAATACAAAAAGAAAATCGCGACCGAGGGCTCGGTCGCGAGTGTGGCCAGTCAATTTTCTTGAGGATTTCCAGCCAGAGGTTTGCTTTTGGCTCGGAACAACACCATTGTTGTAAATTCAGCACGCGCCGCGCTGAGTTGTGGGCCAAGCGCCCGAAGGGTCTTTTGGATGTCTTCCAATCCTTTCCGAAGACGGGCCATTCTTTCGGCCTCCGCTGGTGTTTCTGGGGTTGTCGCGATCAATTCAACGATCCGTTGACGTTGTTGTGTCAGATCGCCAAGTCGCCGGGCGGCCTCCTTTAGGAGGGTTTGGGTTACATTGATCTCATCTTGCGGTGTCATGGTGGTCATGGGTTTGAGTCTATCCATTTTTACCTACTTCTCTGCCTCTATTATATCAGAGTTTGTCAATCAACGCAAGCTCGCTACAGTGCTTTAGGTTGGTAGTCTGGTGGGGCTTTTTTAAGCCATTCCTCTATAGCTTTTTTAGTCAAAAGACCTCTTTGGGCTCCGATTTGTTGAACCACTGACATTGAGTTTATTCCGGCCAATTGTAATGCTTCAGCGGGATTTTTTCCCAGAGCGAGTGCACACACAAATGTTGAAGCGTAGGCGTCGCCGGCGCCGGTTCTTTCATATGGAGGTTTTGGATCAGGATACGGTGGCATAAATAAAGTTGTGCCATTTTCTAAAACATAAGCTCCCTTCGGTCCATCAGTAATCAAAACTATTTTCGGTCCGAGCTCATGAACTTTTTCCAACAGGTTTTTTATGTCCGTGCTATCAGTTGCCAAAATTTTTTGCGCTTCTTCCTTGTTGCAGATGAAAACTTCAACGCGTTTATACAGCGCGGCCAATTTTTCCACCCCGAGATTTATTTGAAATGTCCCCGGCTGAAACGCCACTTTTATTTCAGGATGCTTGTTGACGTGGTTGATGATGGCGGTGTGGTAGTCGAGCGTGTGTTCGCCCATCGAACTAATGTAAAGCCACTTCGGCGAGCCGATGTCGGGCAGGGTGTAGGTGTAGGCTTGGTGTTTGACGAGGATGGTGCGGTCGGCTTCGTACCACAGGACATAATGGTAATTTGTTTCTTTGCCTTTGTGTTGGGTGACGAATTTGGTTGAAATTTTTTCCGCCTTCAACACATCCAAGCACTCTTTGCCATTTTGATCATCACCCATGTTTGTCACGAGACCCGATTTTAATCCAAGCCGAGCGGCGGACACTGCAGCGTTCGGGCTGTTGCCGACTGCGCGCAAAACCTCGACGAATTCGTAGGGGATTTTATCGGCAAACCGAACACAGAGCTCACACTTTTCATTGTCTATATTGCAATGAACGCTTGCGTCCTTCAGGCGGATGAATGCATCAGTGGTAATGTCGCCGACGGCTAGAAAATCTAATTTTTTACTGCCAAACATCAATAGATTATAGCAAATAGAAGTTTATCCACTTGGGAATCCGATTCCCAAGTGATAGAATATTTATATGAAAAATCCTTCCTTTGCGGTAGGAGAGTATTACCATATTTATAATAGAGGTGTTGACAAGAGAAGTGTTTTTTCTGACGCCGATGACGTCGATCGGTTTTTATTAAGTTTGGATGAGTTCAATCAGGAAGAGTCTATCGGCAGTATATACGAGCATCTCTTCATTAAAGGAGATAGAGAGACGGTCCAACTTGGGAATCCGATTCCCAAGTTGGTGGATATAATTTCTTTTTGTTTGAATGGTAACCATTTTCATCTTTTATTAAAACAAAACAAAGACGGTGGCATTTCAAAGTTTATGCAAAAAGTTGGTATCGGTTACACAAATTATTTTAATGAAAAAAATAAAAGATCGGGCGCTTTGTTTCAGGGTAAATTCAAGGCAAAACATATAGATTCGAATGAGTATCTGTTGCGTGTTGGTGTATATATAAATTTGAATAATATGCTGGGGTATAAAAAAGAAGAGCTTTCTGTGTCGAGCTGGAATCAGTTGTTGGGCGAAGAGAAGGGGTTTTGTGTCGGATATGATGTGGTGGTCGGACAGTTTAAGAATAGAAAATCTCTGGAAGTTTTCGCGGAAGAGGTGTTGGCAGATATTAAACGCAATAAGCTACTTCAAGCAGAAAGAGTCTTTTTAGATTAGGGCCTATTTGGGAATCCGATTCCCAAATAGGGAGTGGGTGAGTCGCATTATTTTTTCTAGCTTTCCGTTGTCTGGAGGCGGTCTTTCTGTGTTAGAATGTGTTGAATGAAATTTTTACGCGAATATATAAAAGATGCACAAGTCCGAAAGGTGGCAATCGGGCATTTTAATATTTCAAATGTGGAGGGTGTTTGGGCGGTGTTTAATGCGGCACGGAAGCTTTCTGTGCCCGTCATTATCGGTGTGTCCGAAGGGGAACGGAGTTTTGTCGGGGTGAATCAGGTTGTTGCCCTGGTAAAAAGTTTGCGCGACGAATTTAATTTCCCGATTTTTCTTAACGCTGATCACACTTACTCATTTGATAAGGTCAAAGAAGCAATTGACGCCGGATTTGATTCAGTGATTTTTGATGGAACCGAGTTGCCTTTTGAGGAAAATGTACAAATCACAAAACAATGCGTTGCCTATGCAAAAAGTAAGAAGCCGTTTTTTGGTGAGCGTGTGCTCGTGGAGGCTGAACTCGGCTATATCGGCAAATCTTCAAAAGTGCTTGAGGCTGTTCCAGAAGGGATTAGTTTGTCAGAAGAAAATTTGGTAAAGCCTGATCAAGCAAAACAATTTGCGAAGGAAACTGGAATTGATTTTCTTGCGCCAGCGGTCGGGAATATTCACGGTATGTTTGCGAAGGGGAAGGATCCGGCGCTCAATATCAAACGGGTCGCCGAGGTGGCCGAGGCGACTGGACTTCCTCTCGTTCTTCATGGTGCTTCTGGAAACACTGATGCCGATATTCGCGCGGCGATAGAAGCTGGGGTTGTGATTGTACATGTAAATACCGAGCTTCGCGTTGCGTTTCGGGGCGGACTTGACTCAGCGCTTTCCGCTAATCCAAAAGAAATTGCTCCTTACAAATATCTTGCTCCCGCTCGGGATGCCATGCAAAAGGTTGTGGAGGAGAAACTCAGGGTGTTCAATAGGATATCCTAATGCTCAAGAGTATGTAGGCTTGCGCGGTCAAGCGTAATCTGCTATATTCATGTCCTATGAAATCTGAAATCGTTTTGGAGGTTTTACCTCGACAGGCAAAGGAAAAATTGGTTGATTTACGCGCAAAGGGATCAATGCCTGCGGTTTATTATGGCAGAAAACAGGCCTCGACTCCTATTGCAGTTTCGGCTGTGGAATTTTCTAAGGTTTTGAAAAAGGCCGGTGAATCATCGGTTGTTACCCTTAAAACCAAAGAGGGGACACTCGATTCTCTTATTTACGATGTTGACCGCGATCCTGTAACTGGCGCTTTCCTCCACGCTGATTTTTATGTGTTCGAGAAAGGTCAGAAGATTAAGGTTAAGATACCTCTTGAATTCCAAGGTGTGTCTCCTGCGGTTAAGGACCTTGGCGCGGTGCTTGTTAAAGTGCTTCGTGAGGTTGAAGTTGAGGCTGCCCCGAAAGATTTGCCACATGTTTTGATTGTAGACATTTCAAAGCTTGTTTCGTTTAACAGTCAGGTTACAGCTAAGGATATTACCCTTGCAGAGGGGGTTACTTTGATTGCAAAGCCGGACGAAGTTGTCGCTTCGGTATACGAGCCTAAGGAGGAGGTTGTTGAAGAGGCTCCAGTTGATTTGACTAAGATTGAAGTTGAAAAGAAGGGTAAGGAACCAAAGGAGGGTGAGGAGGGTGCGGAAGCAGCCCCAGCCGGAGACAAGGCAGCGGCGAAACCTGCGGAGAAGAAATAAACACTCGCTCACATTATTTTGGAAAAGCACGCATAATTTTCTAATGAAAATTTGCTCTGCTCCGCCCGTCGGCGTGTGCAAGGCTTTTCCAAAACAAAGTTCGCTCGCCTAGGGAAAAGAGAAAAAATTAAAGCCCCGCCCGACTTTTGTCGGGCGGGGCTTTTTAGTATCGTCAATTGCCACATACATTAATTTTACGCTATAGCGTAAAATTAATGTATGTCAGAATATGAAAAATATAAATGAAAAACCGCGTGCGCAATACATTCGAGATGCATCGCACACGCGGTGTGAGTAAGTTTCGATGTTGCTGTTAGACCGCATCAGCGGGATTCTTTGCCGTGACGGCATCGAAATAGCCGTCATAGCTCGGCTTTACGAGGCTAAACGGCAGGGCCGATTTGTGGAGGGGAAGGAAGTTCACGGACATTCCCGTGTCTGCTTCGTCCCGCCTTCCTTGTCGGTTCAGAACGATTATCGGTCGGGCAAAACCAATTAGCTTTTGCCGAATCTCACTCCCAATTTTGTTGGCCTTTGGGACGCACATTTCCCCCCGGAGCATCTTGCCAAAATCGTAGCCCATCTGGAACATCAGATTTTGGAAGTCTCGGCTGAAGCGCTGGAAGAGATTGTTCTGGTGTTTGCTTTGCTTGATTGCTAAACGAACACCGTTGCCCACACTGATAATGGCAAACAACATGGTCACTAATCCCCCCAACGATCTGTGTTGATCGCTCAACCCCAACACGATGAGCAGGACGATGAAGAATGTCGCACCGATTGCACAGGCCAGCTCGTTGCGGCAATCCTTGATCGCTTGCACACATTGTGCTCGCATGAGCTTCTCCGTTAGGGTCATGTATTGGGCTTCGATTTTGTTTGCTGTCATCCACCACATCAGATAGGTGTGGGTGGCTTGTGTGTCAAAATGGAGCGCGAGCTCCTGTTCGAGTTTTATTGGATTTTTCACGGTGCTATTTGCCGTTGCCTTTTCGGGGCGAGAGTATGGGATGTGTATGTCCATTAATTCGCCACTAGGTAACGAATGAATACTTCATCATCTCAAATCAGGTTGGCAGGCTAATCCACCTTTAATTATACTACCTTACAGACTTATTGTCAATACCAAGAAATAAGTCCAGAATAAAAGGCTTTTCTGGTATAATTTTATAATGAGTTTTATGAGGCAATTTTCTATATCCAGTGCCATTTTGTGGTCTTTTTTGCTTACAGGAAATGTGGCACTGGCTCAATCCGCGGATGCCGTGGCACAGCGTCAGGCGGCACTACAGGCCGAGCTTGATGCTACCAACAAAGACATTGCCTACTGGGCCGATGTGCTTTCTGGCAAACAGAAGGAAACCGCATCGATTGCGAGAGACATTGCCATTTTGAATGCCAAAATTGCTGAGGCCAAAGCTACTATCAGAGCAAAAAATATTATCGCCCAACAGCTCGGCAAAGACATTGGGGAAAAAGCTGCCACCATTGACGTTCTAACTAAAAAAATGGACCAGCAAAAAATTTCGTTGGGCGAACTGATTCGCTCAGTCGATGAAGTAGAGGCCTACTCAATCGTGGAGTTTATGTTGAGTGGTAACAGCCTATCTCAATTTTTTGTCGACCTAGATTCTTTCAATTCAATTCAACGATCCTTAAATTCTGCACTTGTGGAGGTGCGGGACACTCGTGTTGAAACCGAGGCTCAAAAGGAGGCCTTGAGTAAAAAACAAGCCGCTGAAATTGACGCTAGGAAGGCAGCTGAGGTTGAACAGAGGGTTATACAAAAAAATGAGGCTCAAAAGAAAGAGCTTCTCGCAATAAACAAAAATCAGGAGAAAGCATATCAGGGAATTTTGAGTGAAAGACAGACGCGGGCGGCTCAGATTCGTTCGGCACTTTTTTCTTTGCGTGACAGCGCCGCAATACCTTTCGGTACAGCATACAGTTACGCTTTAGAGGTGCAGAAAAAAACAGGGGTCCGTCCCGCTTTTCTTCTAGCTATTCTTACACAAGAAACCAATCTCGGTGAAAATGTTGGTCAGTGTTTGGTGACTAATCTTACGACAGGGGACGGCGTTGGGAAAAATACCGGCACACCTTTCAAGGCAATCATGAAGCCGGGGAGGGACATCGCACCTTTTATAAGTATTGCAACGCGTCTTGGTTTTGATCCAAAGACCAAACCCGTGTCTTGCCCGCAAAAGGGCGGGTATGGGGGAGCAATGGGGCCGTCGCAATTTATCCCTTCCACCTGGGCTGGTTATGAAAAAAGAATTGCGAGCGCGGCCGGTGTCAGTGTGGCCGACCCCTGGATTCCTCACGATGCATTCTTTGCTTCCGCCCTGTATTTAGATGATTTGGGGGCCGGCAACGGAGGCTATTCAGCAGAATCAACCGCTGCTGCGAAATATTATGCTGGAAGTAATTGGAAAAAAACTGCAGGCCAGAATTATGCCGGAAGCGTGATGAAAATTGCCCAAAACATCCAAGAAAACATGATTGATCCGCTCCAAAATTTCTAAGGGAACGCAGTGAACACTTACGTCGAGTAGTCTCGACGCAGGGAGCAACAGTGAACATCTATGTCGCGTAGTAAGACTTAAATTAAAAAAGAAAAAGCGAGG
>JBBTUO010000005.1:8214-13113 GCA_038063715.1 Patescibacteria group bacterium
ACAGTGAACATCTATGTCGCGTAGTAAGACTTAAATTAAAAAAGAAAAAGCGAGGCAAACTGATTGCCTCGCGACTGAAGAACTTTTGACCACGCTTAGGTGACGGGCGGATACCGTTTGAGTAGGCGTTGAAGACGATCTGCTCGTTCAAGCAGATGCTCGGATTGTTTTTGGACTCGGATCCGATCATCACCTTCTACAGTTTGTGCAAAGGAGCTCAGCTCCCTTCCCAAATTTTTTGTAGTTTCGATGACGTCCTCGATAGCCATCAGTCCTGCACCTGCGGTGTTGGACATGTAGTCAGGACCGATTGAGGCCAGGATCCTCAAGTTGATCCATCCACCGATGAAGGCGTTTTCGGCGGTCTCGGGGTTTGGGGTCGCGCGAAACTCCGTTACGCCAGCAAAGAATCGGACATTTGCTTGGCTGAGAGTCGTCAGATCCTTCAAGGTGCATTCGGAGTATTGGAGCGTGTTTGTGCCACTTCCTCCATACCTCTCGACATATTCAGCCATTTCTTTTTCCAGGATTGTGATCGCAATTCGGGCGACACCTTGATTGTTTGTTGTCACGGCGGCTCGTAACGATCTCAATGCGGGACCCGTTTCCCTGAAAGGATTCAGTTTGGGTTTTATGGCGTAGGCTCCTTTTATTATCATGGAGCGCGATGCTCGATCATCAAACACTTGGTAAATCGTAAGATACGCTTTACCCAACCGAACATGATCCTTGACCAGGTTGTCGGTGTTGCTTAGGGTCGTGGTCGAATTGGTTGCTTCGGACGTCCTTCGATAAGGTGATTCCTCGTCATTGTTGGTCAGAGTGATGGCAATGACGCAGATTAGTATGACCAAGAAAACCACGAGCAGGGACTTGCTGTGCTTGGCGGGTGCTTGAGTTTCAGAGTTCATGGGGCGTGTGGGTTCACTATCATGTGTTGTTACGGTTCAATTTACTGCTTCTACTATAGCTGTTTTTGTCTGGTTTGCAAACCGTTACCATTCTGTCGGTGGGGCTTGCCTTTTGGTTCATTTCTGCTATGATGGTGTTCAAGTTTATGCAAACAGAAATCCATCCAAAATATTTCCCTGAAGCTAAAGTTACCTGCGCTTGCGGTAACAAGTTTTCTGTTGGTTCAACAAAAGAAAAGATTGATGTTGAAATCTGCAGTGCCTGCCATCCTTTTTACACCGGTAATGACAAGGTCATTGATGCCGCTGGACGCGTTGAACGCTTCAAGAGCCGTGCTTCAAGAGTTGTCGCTAAAAAGCCAAAAGCTACTAAAGCCAAGGCAGATGAAGCTTCTAAATAGGTGATAGCCGAAAAGCCCCGGCGACGGGGCTTTTCGGCGCATGTTTTATGGATCTAGAAATCTACAAAAAAAATAATAAAACCGCTTACCTTGCCGAACGATACGAAACTCTCATTCGTGAGGAAGGGCAGTTGGTAAAATTAACCGAAAAAGATCCCGGTCTCAAAGAGATGGCAGAGGAGGAACTTTCGGGTATTCGTGCTGAACAAAAAAGTCTTCTTGAACAAATGGAGAAAACTCTCAAGGACGATGAGGTGGAGGAGGAGTTTCCTCGCGAGGCGATCCTTGAAGTTCGCGCTGGAGCGGGTGGGGAAGAGGCTGCCTTGTTTGCCGAGGAGCTTGCGGTTATGTACGAGCGATACGCTGAAATTGTAGGTTGGGGTTGGAAAAGAATTTCTGAATCGCCCAGCTCTCTCGGCGGGTACAAGGAAGCTTCGTTTGAGATTTCTGGAGACGATGTGTATAAAAAACTGCGTTTCGAGACTGGCGTGCACCGTATTCAGCGCGTTCCTGCAACAGAAAAAATCGGTCGCGTTCATACTTCCACCGCATCAGTCGCCGTGCTCCCTCTTCGTAAAAAAGTGTCTTTTGAAATCAATCCTTCTGACTTGGAAATGGAATTTTCCCGATCCGGCGGAGCTGGCGGACAGAATGTGAACAAGGTTGAGACGGCAGTTCGTCTCATTCATAAGCCGACCGGTATTGATGTGCGTTGTACTTCCGAGCGCAGTCAGGTGAAGAACCGAGAAAAGGCTATGTCCATCCTTTCGGCAAAAATTCAGGTCCTCAAGGAGGAGGAAGAGGCGAAAAAGTATGCCGGCGTTCGCAAGGATCAGATTGGTACCAACGACCGGTCGGAAAAAATCCGCACTTACAACATTCTTCAAGATCGGGTGACCGATCATCGCATCAAGGAGTCTTGGCACAATATACAGGGCATTTTTCTAGGTAATATTGAGCCTATTGTCGAGGCTTTATCAGTAGCGTCCAGTAAGTTGCAAGCTGAATAAGAATCTGGTATATTCATGTCCTATGACAGAAGCAAAAAATGACACTATTAATACAGAAGCTGTTGACTTGATGTTTAAGGCGGGGGCACACTTCGCTTTTTCACGATCACGCAGACACCCAACTTTGGCACCATATATTTTCGGTGTTAAGAATCGTGTTGAGATTTTTGACCTAGAAAAGACCAGTGGCCTTCTTGAAAAGGCAAAAGATTTTGTTCGAACTCTCGCTCGTGAGGGAAAGCAGATTCTTTTTGTCGGTGGTAAGAGTGAGGCACGCAGTGCTGTTAAGGCTGCAGCATTATCTCTTGATATGCCATATGTTGCTGACCGATGGATTGGTGGCACCCTTTCAAATTTTAAAGAAATTCGATCTCGTGTGGAGAAATTGCTTGATTTGACTTCAAAACGCGAAAAAGGCGAACTTTCAAAATATACAAAAAAGGAGCGATTATTGATTGATCGAGAAATTGACAAGCTTGAGCGTTTTTTCTCCGGCCTCGTACCGATGAAGGATTTGCCAAAGGCTTTGTTTGTTATTGATTCCAAGCATGAGAAAATTGCGGTTACCGAGGCTCGTAAAGCGGGTATCCCTGTAGTGGCCCTTATAGGATCAGATTGCGATATTAAGGATGTAAATCATCCAATTCCTGGCAACGACGCCTCGACTGGAAGTGTTGCATTTTTTGTCGATCAAATAGTGTGGGCTTACAAGGAAGGGGTAAACGAAAGACTGAAGGCCAAGGTCTAATATCTAAGTACTAATTTCTAAGAAGACACTCTCGGGGTCTCTAGACTTAGTTAGATATTAGGAATTAGAAATTAGGAATTGTTTAGCTATTTATATTTTTATGATAACAACTGAGCAAATTAAGACCCTGCGAGATTCTACCGGTATTTCCGTGATGCAGTGTAAGAAGGCGCTTGAGGAGGCTCAAGGTGATATGGAGAAGGCGTTGGTTATTCTTAAAAAGAAAGGCGCTGAAATTGCTACTAAAAAATCTGACCGCACCCTTGGGGCGAGCATTGTTACTTCATATATCCATAGTAACGGCTCCGTCGGCACCTTAATAGAGCTTGCCTGCGAGACAGACTTTGTGTCTAAAAATGAGGGATTCAAGGCTCTTGCATATGATATCGCTATGCATATTGCTGCATCCAACCCAACCTTCCTAAAATCTGAAGATATAACTGAAGAGGCGAAGGTGAAAGCTCGTGAGGTATTCGCAAAGGAAATAGTTGGCAAGCCAGCTGAACTTGCTGAGAAGATTATGCAAGGCAAGCTCCAATCCTACTTTGGCGAAACCACTCTTTTGGATCAGCCATTTATTAAAAATCCCGATTTGACCGTTAAGGGCCTTATTGATGCTAGCACTCAAAAATTTGGGGAGAAAATTGAAGTTGTTCGTTTTGCTCGGTTCGGGCACTAAGAGTCTCTTTATAATATAAATGTATATTCCATATCTTGTCTTGCTAATTATTTCTTTTGTGGGGATAATTTTTATCCTTGTAAATAAAATTCTTGAGATTAAAAATGGTTCAACGAGCTCATTAACCGCACTGAGTTCCTCTTTCGATCCTCAGTGTCGAAATACGATTGAAAAATCTAGACTATTTCTTTCCAGAATAAATGTAGCAAATCTAAAGAAAATTCTTGCGACTATTGCTCACAGTATTTTCCATGTCTTTGGAACCGCCGGACTTTTTGTGTCAAAGCACCATAAACGCTTGACCAATCGGCTCGATGGCAAGCGTGAACTGAATGGCAGAGGGGTTGTGTCCTTTTTTCTTAAGCATGTGAAGGAGTCGAAGGAGGAGAACGATAAGAATAATTCCTAAATTCTAATTACTAATATCTAAATCAGAAAATCTAATTAAGTGTTGTAATTTCACTAGAAATTAGGTATTCTAACTTAGAAATTAATTTTGCCACCCTAGCTCAGTTGGTAGAGCGCCACTTTTGTAAAGTGGATGTCGTCAGTTCGATTCTGACGGGTGGCTCATGAAGCTCTGTGAATGAGCCACCCGTCGTTGGAAAGGTGTCAGGAAAACTCTAGTTTTCCTGTGTCGGAAGGCAGTGAGTCTTCGAACGTTGGAAAACCGAGGGTTTCCAAGGAGACGGGTGGCTCAGCCTTAGTAACATCTGACTATTTAGCATAGTTATAAGTACATATGAACACCATTCTAAAAACCGCTTTTTTGCACGCATTCGCCACCGCTTTATATGTGGCAACTCTTGTCTCGTCTATTTTTTACATGCCGAAATCCTTTGACCAAACTCCAAATGTGCTGATGCCGATTATTATGCTGCTCCTGTTCGTTTTTTCTGCCGCTGTTACGAGCTCGTTGGTCTTTGGTCGCCCAATATTGTGGTACATGGACGGAAGGAAAAAGGAGGCTCTTGTATTGCTTGCATACACTCTTCTCGTTTTGTTCGTAATCATTGTTCTGATAGTTCTCGCTTTGTCTGTCGTTTCATTCGTATCATTTTAGGCGGTTTTCTTCACTTTTTGCTATAATATCCGCATGTCTGTAGACGATAAGCAAAAAGGCCACTTGCATCCGATTTCTCGGGCAATT
>JBBTUO010000006.1:0-8062 GCA_038063715.1 Patescibacteria group bacterium
CATTGTCAAACATCATCGTCGTGGGCGGGCCGTGCCGGTAATCGGCAAGGAGGTATAAATAGCCAGAGGCTATTGATTACCGCCGGTCCCAATTAGCGGTGAGGGGGAAAAGCGCCTACTATCTAAGGCGTTGGGTCGGCTGGCCCTTGTGGGTGCGAGTTGCCCCTACATATCCCTCTCACCGGTTGGTTTTTGTGTCGGGGCGTAGCGCAGTCTGGTAGCGCACCCGCTTAGTGCAGGTCTTGAACTTCGGCACCTGTTCGGTTTAGGCCGAACTTGAAGCTGCTGAGGCGCTGCATTGTTGCTGGGAGGTCGCAGGTTCAAATCCTGTCGCCCCGACCACCCCCTTTGTTCTTTAGGTGGAGAGATTGCACCGTTGCATGATGCTGGTTTACCCCGGCGTTGCGGTTCTATTCCGCTCTCTCTGCCATCCCGATTCAATCTGAATCGGCTCACATTTCAATCTTCAATTAAAAATAAAGTTATCGAGTTTTTTGTGTTGGTGATTTGACGCGGTGGCAACACCTCTTCCCATTCCGAACAGAGAAGTGAAACGCCGTAGTGCTGATGATACCGCTTTATAGCGGGAAAGTAGGTAGTCGCCAACACAAAGTGCTTGATTTCATTTTTCTCACTGTATTAAACGCCGTGTGCGACCAATTTTTCTTTAAGGTAATCCTTTTAGAAAAATGGAAGTACCCTTGTGGCACTGATGATACCGCTTTATAGCGGGAAAGTAGGTAGTCGCCAGAACTAAAAAATTGATTTTATCCCGCCCGAAACATTGCGTTTCGGGCGGTGTTTCCGTATTTTTATTATCTAGATACTAACTACTAAATACTATATACTGTTGTGTATGGTCTCCTGGTCTACCAAACGGCAGTTTATATATGTAAGCATTGTGCTTTCGGTTTTTATTATTTTCCTAGCTCTCCCAACCTTTTTTATTGTCTACAAGGCACCAAGTTGTACCGACGGTAAGCAGAATCAAAATGAGCTTGGTACGGATTGCGGCGGTCCATGCTCTGTATTGTGTAGGGCGTCTGCTCTTGATCTTATCGTGCATTGGCAGCGTGCATTTAAGGTGAAGGATGGTATTTATAACGTGCTCGCATATGTTGAAAATCCAAATCTCGATTCCGGTGTTAATTCCATATCGTATATTTTTAAGCTTTATGATAAAGATAATGTGTTGATTTACGAGAGAAGGGGACAGACTTTTGTGCCGCCCAAGAAAATTTTCGGTATTTTTGAGAGTAATATCATAACAGGCACACGAGTGCCCGCGACCGTTTTTTTTGAATTCTCTCAACCGCCGGTATGGACGAAAGAGTATCGAAAGGATGGACCGATAGCTATTACAGGACAGGTTCTTTCCGGACAGGATAGTATGCCACGATTAAGCGCCATTCTTGAGAACAGAAGTTTTGAACCTATGTACAATACCGAGGTCGTGGCTGTGATTTATGGTCCTGATGGTAATGCTGTCGGAGCATCTCGAACAATTGTTGATAGTGTTGAAAAGGGTGCGTCAACCAACCTGACCTTTACTTGGCCAGAACCTTTCTCTGGTTTGGCAACTCGCATTGAGTTACTTTCCAGGTCACTTCGATAGTTTTATGGTTCGCAATACACTCGGTATCCGCAAAAGTTTTTGGGCTGTCGATTGGATTATGGTGTTTTCTCTCCTGCCGATTTTGGGTGCCGGGCTTGTAACTATGAATTCGTTTACTGGTTCAAGCGCCCTATTTGATAAGCAGATTGCGTGGATAAGTTTAGGCTTCATACTTTTTTTCATATTAAGTTTTATTGATTTTAGATTTCTTCGTCGGACCTATGTACTTGTGAGCCTTTTTCTTTTGTCAGTATTTGTACTATTACTTTTATTTTTGGTGGCGGAGACCACAAAAGGAGCGCAGAGCTGGTTTACTTTTGGCTCACTTTCTTTTGAGCCGGCCGACTCTATCAAGTTAGTGTTGATTGCCATTTTGGCAAAATATTTTTCCCGTCGACATATTGAAATTGCTCACATTCGACACATTTTGGTGTCAGGTTTCTATGCATTCACCCTTTTCTTTTTGGTATTGCTCCAGCCGGATTTTGGTACCGCCATTATCATTTTCTTTTTGTGGTTCGGCATGGTTTTGGTGTCCGGTATTTCAAAAAAACATTTGGCGTTAGTATTTTGTGTCGGCGCTCTAGCTTTTGCTGGACTCTGGTTTTATGTATTCAAAGATTATCAAAAAAATCGTATTATAAATTTTATTCATCCTCTTTCAGACATTCGTGGCACCGGGTACAACGCTTATCAATCAACCATCGCGGTCGGTTCGGGAGAAGTATCTGGTAAGGGCGTAGGGTTTGGTACACAGTCACGTTTAAAATTTTTGCCTGAATACGAAACCGACTTTATTTTCGCTTCTTTTGCCGAGGAGTGGGGATTTTTGGGTGTACTGCTTTTGTTTTTTTTCTACGCAGTGCTTGTGTGGCGGATACTGCTCCACGCGATGCGTGGAGCGACCAATTTTGAAATGTTATTCGGTCTCGGTATCGCCATTTTTATCATGAGTCATTTCTTTGTAAATGTTGGTATGAACATCGGTCTTTTGCCGGTCACTGGTATCACCCTGCCGTTTATGAGTTACGGTGGGACACATCTTTTGACCGAATTTACCGGTCTTGGGGTTTTGATGGGGATGAGTAGGTATCAGAGAGCGGCTCACAAAGATCTCTCCAAGAACGAACTCCCCGGGGTTTAGTTCTCGCAGAACTGGCCCACTTCTTCGTTGTAAACTCATTTGCTCCTGCAATGTTTATGCACACATTTTAGTCGCAAGCTTCGTTCTTTCCCTACAGGAACGGTACACCTTTCGCTTTCTGAATACAGAATGCTCAAGGTCTTGCGATACAGCTTCCCATCAGAATGGGTTCCCTCTGCTGTATCTCACCTCTCACTGCACCCAATTCTGCAATAACTATGGTTGCGCGTAAAAAAAGTTAACGGCTCACCCGTAGCCACAGGTTCTGATATAATTCCAGCATGGGAGAACAAAATAATTCTAATGGTCCTGAAGGTGAAGAAAATTTCGAAAATACAGGAAAATATTTACAGGGGAAGTATGCTGAGATAAAAAGCGCTTTAGGTGGTGGTGATTTTGTCAACGCATTTCAGCACACAGCAGAGATCGAGAAATTTAAATTGGATCTTGTTGCAAAAAAAGAATCGAGGGAAGGCAAAAAAGTAAAAATATTTGGCCGAGGCCTAGAATATACCGTGTATGACATTGGAGCTGGGAGGGTGCGCGCACGACGTAACGCTATAGAGGAGCAGGACGATGTCCTTTGTTCCTGGTTAATTGAGGATGCTGAAAAAAGAAAAAGAATTGCCGAGGCTGTGAATGTTCTTGCTGAGGTCTCAATGAACATAGTGAAAACTCTCTTGAGGCGAGGAAAGATTCAGGGAGAATTACTGGGGAATCCCATTTTCGAAGAAGGCGGTGCTGATTACACACGCGATGAGGCGACATCTTTTTCTTCAGATTATATTGAAGGTCACACTCTTGAAGAGGGAAAAGGCTATATAGAAAAATATATTGCCCTCGTGCATACACTTTGGTCGTCTGGAGTTTGTGATTCAACTTTTAAATTTATGGAAAATAGTGGCATTACTAAAGACGGTGACGTTATTCAGCGGGACATAGGTGAATTCGCTTTTACTAAAGGAAAAGTACTTTCCCTAATACAAAACCAGGCCTGGCTTAATCAGAATTTTAGGTTTATGCCCCAAGGAGAACTGAAGGAGTATGCTAAAAAAAGATTTTGCGAAGAATTTACCCCAGAAAAACTAGAAAAGTTTTGGCCAAAGCCTGATGGGGATGGAAACGATCTAAATACGCAACGGGAAGAGTGGGAAGTTCTGTTTCAGAGGTACGAGGAGATTTGGGGGTGAGCATTGAAATATAGGTTTGTATTTACTAGGGCTTCTTGCGGTATTTTTAAATTTTTTTGTATACCTCAATCGTTTCTTTCACCATTCGATCTAGCGTGTACTCCGTCTGAATTGTTTGCAGTATGCGTTCGCCAAATTCTTTTCGTTTTTGTTCGTTATCAGAAAGGAAGGTGAGTGCATCGGCGATTTCTTTTGGACGTTTTTCTTTTACTACAATTCCTGATTTCATATCGTGAATAACTTCAGAAATGCCCCCAACATTTGTGCCAATTGTCGGTAGGCCAGCAGAACCTGCCTCTAGCAACGCGTAAGGCAGACCTTCTTTGAGTGATGGCAAAAGGAATATGTCGAAAGCTTTGAGAAGTTCAGCGGCCCCGGCATATCCTCCAGGAAGAAATATTTTTTCTGAAAGACCCTCTCGTTGAATCATCATTTTTAAATTTTCTTTTTCTTCTCCAGCACCAATAATTATGTAAGCAAGATTAGATATTTTGTTCCCAGTAATTCCTTGCCGCTTTATTAGTGTTAATGCGCTGATTCCATACTCAAGCCCTTTATTTTTGTGAAGCTCCGCGATACTGCCAACCCATAGCGTTTCTTCCGAAATTTTAGCTCCGATTTTATCACTTAATATTTTGCGAGCCTCAACCCTGTCTTTGAAGGTGGGGGAGTCGATACCATTATAAATGAGGGTTATTTTTGATTGAACGAAAAGAAATTGAGATGCTTTTTTCTGATCATCTTTTGACACAACGATTGTCTGATGTGATAGGGCTAGTGTGAGCCACGACACGTATTCGATAATTTTTTTGGTCATTGGTTTTCGTTTCTCTTTAAACGCAAAGCCGTGGACAGTAAAGATTACTTTAGTCGTCTCCCTTCGGGAGATCCCCCGTAGGGGGAAAAGTTTGAGAAAAAGAGTGTAAAACCGAGCGGCAAGAGCACCGAGCGCACCTGCTTTTGAACTGTTGAGGTGAATGATATCGGGTTTAACGCCCCTGATTATTTTAAATATGCTTATGAAGACGTGGATTTCTTTCAGGACGTGTATGTCGCGTTCAAGACCGGGAATTGTGATCGTTTCAATGTCTTCCGTTTCAAGTTTTTCCTTCAACGCTCCCGATCCGCCAAGTGCGACCACCGATTCAAACTGTTCCTTGGGCAGATGGGTGGCCAGGTCAAATACATACCGTTGGGCTCCGCCAAAGTTACTTTTAGTGATCAAAAACAGGATTTTTAGCTTGTTTTCGCCGCGTTCCATCGTTTTATGCTCTTATTATACTCTTAAACAACATAAAATGGCCAAGAAAGGTTCCATGTATTGAGGCTGGTGATTTATGAGTTTTTTGCTATAATCGTTGTGTTATGTCAATTCTGAACCGAAAAGAATCCCTAGTGCTCGCGCTCGGCGATATTCTGATGTTTCTGGTTGCATTGGGTATCATGCTCTTTTTGCGCTATGGCACCGCGCTTGATCAGCAGATTTTCTATTCTCATTTAGCGCCTTTTTCTCTTTTGATTGTCGCGTGGCTCGCGGTATTTTTTATTGCAGGTTTGTACGAAAAGCACACGCTCATTCTCCAAGGTCGGTTGCCTAGTATTGTGGTCAACTCGGCAATCTTAAATAGTTTTATTGCAGTTATCTTTTTTTATTTCATTCCTTATTTCGGTATCGCGCCAAAGGTAAACCTTTTTTTGTACTTGTTAATTTCTTCAATCCTGATTTTGTATTGGCGTATGCAAGGCTACCGTTTTTTGTATGCCAAGAAAAAGCAGAATGCGCTCTCGATTGGAACTGGCAGTGAGTTGGCAGAGCTCGCGCTTGAGGTTAATCAGAATCCTCGCTACAACATCCGTTTTATTGAATCGGTTGAGATTAACAATATTAATACTGCCGATTTCAGAAAGAACATTTTGGGTAGGCTTGAAGATGAGCAGGTCTCACTTATTGTCGCTGACCTGAAAAATAAAAATATCGAGCCTGTATTACCGTATCTGTATAATCTGGTATTTAAAAATGTTCAATTTGTCGAAATTCACCAGCTGTACGAGGAAATTTTTGACCGGATACCGCTTTCCCTAATTAATTACGATTGGTTCCTGGAGCACGTTTCAAGTCTGCCTTCGGCAGGGTATGATGCCCTTAAACGTTTTATGGATGTAACGGTATCTTTGATTTTAGGTCCGCTTTCACTTGTTTTTTATCCGTTTATTATTATGGCAATTAAGCTAGACGATCGTGGGCCAATTTTTATCGTTCAAGAAAGGATAGGAGAGTCGGGAAAAAAAATTCGAATTATAAAGTTTAGAACTATGACTTGTGACGATGCTGGCCAGGCCAACGCAGTTCGTAAAAATTTCCCAACCCTGGTTGGGCCATTTTTGCGAAAGTCTCGTCTTGATGAACTGCCACAATTTTGGAATATTTTAAAAGGCGATTTGTCACTGATCGGTCCTCGACCAGAGCTACCAAGTTTGGTGGCAATTTATGAGCGGGAAGTGCCGTATTATGCTACTCGCCATCTGATCAAGCCCGGACTGTCTGGTTGGGCTCAGCTGTATCACGACAAACATCCACATCATCATGCTGATATTTTACAAACGCGAGTTAAGTTTTCTTACGATTTGTATTATATTAAGAACCGATCTTTATTTTTGGATTTGAAAATTGCTCTACGAACGGTGAAGACGCTTTTGTCACGAAGTGGAGTTTAAGAAACAATTGACGTGTGACAATTGACCTTTGACTTTCGGTCAGGTGTCACATGTCAAAGGTCAAATGTTAGAGAGTAATATATTCGATTAAAATTAAGTTAAGATATACATAATGAAGAACAAAGCAAAAAATGAGAAGGTAGTAGTGGTTGGCGGGGCGGGATTCATCGGTTCGCATGTTACTGATGCGCTTGTTGAACGCGGTTTCGATGTACATGTCATTGACAACATGTCTGGTGGTAAAAAAGAAAATATTAATCCGAAAGCGGTTTTTCATCAAGCCGATATCCGCGACCTCGCGGCGATACAGCCGATTATCAAAGGCGCGAAGTTTGTTTTTCATCTGGCCGCATTGCCGCGTGTTCAGTATTCGATTGAGCACCCGGTTGAGACCCACGAGGTCAATGTGACCGGAACGCAGAATGTTTTGATTGCCGCAAAAGATGGAGGGGTGGAGAGATTGATATATTCTGCCTCGAGTTCTGCATACGGCGATCAAAAAGTGATGCCGTTGATTGAGACGATGACACCAAATCCAAAGAGTCCTTATGGTCTACATAAATATGTTGGTGAAGTGTACGCGAGAGTATGGAGTGAGGTATATGGTCTTGAAACTGTTTCGCTTAGATATTTCAATGTCTACGGTCCACGCATCAATCCGGACGGCGCTTATCCTTTGGCTATTGGTAAATTTTTAAAACAGAGACAGGCTGGTAAGCCGATGACAATTTGGGGCGACGGCACGCAGACCCGAGATTTTACTCATGTTCGTGATGTGGTTCGAGCGAATATTTTGGCTTCAGAAAGTAAAAAAGTTGGAAAAGGAGAGGTGATTAATATCGGCGCTGGTAGCAATATTTCTGTTAATGATCTTGCAAAAATGATTGGTGGTCCGGTGGTGAATGAACCACCAAGAATTGAGCCTCATGATACGCTCGCCGATAATTCACTCGCCAAAAAATTGTTAGGCTGGACTCCGACCGTTACACTCGAAGAGGGAATTGCCGAATTGAAGAAGATTTATAAGATTAAGATATAGTTTTATGCGTGAAAGATTAACATTATCACCAGAAGCAGAGAATTTACCCCATGAAGCCAAAGAAGCTCTTACGTTTGAATGTAAGAAGGTTACATCAAAGTTGGATGGTCCAAATGGTGAGCACGCCGATTTAAGTGTTGCTGTCGCAGAGAAAGATGGTAATCTTCGTCATGTTAATTTTTGGGATTTAGATAAAACATTGCTTGTTGCAGAACCGATTCATGCGAAGGCGGTTGAACAAATTTTCCCTGAAAATGCAAAGACGGATGAATTAAGATCGGAACTGCATAAAGTGTATTTTGACGGATTTAAATTAGGTAATTCATTTAGAGAGTGGGACAGAATGTGGCGTATTTACG
>JBBTUO010000007.1:0-92104 GCA_038063715.1 Patescibacteria group bacterium
GCTGTAACAGGAACAGTGGCTATTACAAGCCCCCCTCCGCCACCCCCCCAAGTATCGTAATATTGAGGACCTGGACCCCCTCCTCCACCTCCGCTCCAAACTTTTACATCAACAGAAGTAACTCCAGCCGGCACCGTCCATGTATATTGTCCAGATCCAGTGCTTGTAACACCGGCCACAGATACTGGTGTTGTCGCACCGTAATCAAAAATAATCGTCGAGGGGCCTGCTGGCGGTGTAACTACATCACTGCAAGTTGAAGGATTACTCGTCCCCGCACATGCTCTGGCCCACCCTTCAAAAGTAGTAGCACCTGCCCCAGGTGTGACGCGAGCATTTTGCGTTACCGTACCTCCTACAGTAGGGAAGCCCAAAAGTCCTCCGAACTTAATCCACCCGATATTGTCTGACCAGGCATATCCCATAAGATTTCCGCTTACATCTTTATTGACACCGTAATTCGAGGTGGGGCAGATGTTGTTGGCTGTTGACCCTCCTGTCGTACAGTTGAAACTAATCCAGCCAACATTGTTAGACCAGGCCCAACCACTCATGTTGTCCGTGGTAGCGGAGTATGCAATAGGAGCAAAAACAAAAAAAATCAAACTTGCAACAAAAATAGAGGCGGTAGAAAACAAATACATACCGGCGCGAGACAAAGTGAAAATATATTTTTTCTTATCTTTTGTCATGGGCGCAATCAAGTTAATTGTACTACAAATATTAAAACTGTGTATGTAGATAACTAGCATCGGGCGGGTCCACAACCGCGGTTGTGGACGGCCGAAAAATCAGGAATTGACACGGAAACCCTAATTTGCTATTATATAGGGTATTGAAGTTCGCCTCCCGGCGGACTTGTTTTTTTAGAAAATCAAGGAGTGAAGCGACTATGATTTTCTAAACCGAGCACATAAATTACAGAGCAAGGCTACCAACAAGAATAATGGTGTTCTAATGGTAAGTGCTTCGTAATATAAATTTTATTTTCGGTAATTTATGTGCTCGGTGATGATTTTATACATTCGTTTCACTCATAACAAAATCTATCATGTTTGATCTCAAAGTCATCAATTCAGTCTTAAGTCAGCTTGAAGAGGAGCGCGGTATTCCTCGTGCAAAAATTATCGAGGCTATTGAGGCGGCCCTCGCCACTGCCTACAAAAAGGAGTACGGAAAGAAAGGCCAAATTGTCCGAGCAACTTTCGATTTAAATTCCGGCAAGACTGAATTTTCTCAAGTAAAAATCGTCGTCGACGACACAAAAGTAATAATGCCATCAGAAGACCCTGAGGCGGAGACAGTGGAACGGGATGCTGAAGACGAGCGAATTTTCTTCAACCCAGAACACCACATTTTGATTGATGACGCGAAGAAAATTAAAAAGGATGCCATTCTAGATGACGAAATCGTCTTCCCTCTTGAGTCAAAGTCTGATTTCGGCCGAATCGCCGCCCAAACAGCCAAGCAAGTAATCATGCAGAAAATTCGTGAGGCAGAGAAGGTTTCAGTGATGAATGAATACGGCGCCCGCGAAGGCGAGATTGTTACCGGAACTGTTCAGCGAATGGAACGTGGCAATATTTTTGTCGATATGGGTCGCACCACCGGTATTCTTCCTTTTGAGGAGCAGATTCCGGGCGAACGCTACAAACAAGGCGAGCGTGTTCGTGCATATCTCTATAGAGTGGAAGAAACCCCTCGCGGGATTTTCTTGAAACTTTCCCGTTCACACCCAAAATTCATGGAGGAGCTTTTCAAAATTGAGGCCCCAGAAATTGCCAACAAGACCGTTGAAATCAAAGCTGTGGCTCGCGAAGCCGGCTCTCGCACCAAAGTGGCGGCGGTTTCCCACGATTCTCACATTGATCCTGTCGGTTCTCTTGTCGGTCAGCGAGGTGTTCGTGTTTCAACTGTCATGAGTGAGCTCGGTGGAGAAAAAATCGATATTATTGAATGGTCAGCCGATCAGAAAAAATTTGTTGAGGATGCACTCTCCCCAGCCAAAGTAATTTCTGTTGTTTTGAGAGAAGATGAACACAAGGCCGAGGTAACCGTAGCCGAGGACCAGCAATCGCTTGCTATTGGCAAGGGTGGCCAGAATGTCCGACTCGCAGCCAAGCTTACCGGTTGGAAAATTGATATTAAAAGCGGTGGTGGCGAAATAGTTGCGGAAGTGGCACCAGAAGAAACAGCAAAAAATTAGGCTAAATGCCGGCGGGGCCTGGCCCCGCCGGCATTTGTTGAAAAATAAGAAGTGCTATATTATCATTTTGTCTATTAGAAATAATAATTAACATATGAGTACAGGAATCACTTTCTCTCTAATCTCAGCCTTCGTAGCAATCGTATACGGACTTATTCTAACCAAAATAATTCTTAAAAAAGGCAAGGGTGGAATTCGAATGCAAGAAATCTCTCAAGCAATCGAGATTGGTGCCAAAACATACCTCAATCGCCAGTACAAAACCATAGCACCGATAGCGATTCTATTGTTTATAGTACTTTGGTATCTATTAAATCTAACGACTGCAGTTGGTTTCCTTGTGGGGGCATTGCTTTCTGCTCTTGCAGGATATGTTGGTATGAATGTTTCTGTACGAGCAAATGTTCGCACCGCTGAGGCCGCCAAAACAAGTCTAGCCGAAGCTTTGTCTGTCGCGTTTAAGGGTGGATCTGTTACCGGCCTTTTAGTTGTTGGCCTCGCACTCCTAGGTGTTGCCGGTTTTTATGCGGTCACTCACGATGTCAAAGCGCTCATCGGCCTTTCCTTCGGTGCCAGCCTTATTTCCGTTTTTGCCAGATTGGGTGGAGGAATATTTACAAAAGCGGCTGATGTTGGAGCCGACCTTGTCGGTAAAGTTGAAGCCGGTATTCCCGAGGACGACCCAAGAAACCCAGCCGTGATCGCAGACAATGTTGGAGACAATGTTGGTGACTGTGCTGGTATGGCCGCCGACCTTTTTGAAACTTATGCTGTCACGACAGTCGCAGCGATGCTTCTTGGCCACTTACTTTTCCCAGATTTTGATGGTGCCCTTGTTTACCCACTAGTACTCGGTGGTGTTGCAATTGTCGCCTCAATCGTCGGCACATGGTTTGTCCGCCTTGGAAAATCAGGAAACATTATGTCTGCACTATATAAAGGACTTGTTGCATCGGGAATTTTGGCCGCAGCAGCATTTTACCCTATCACCACACAGTTAATGGCTGGTAACGGACTCTACACTCCTTTCGCAATATTCATTTGTAGTATTGTCGGACTTGTTGTTACCGGACTTCTAGTAATGATTACCGAATATTACACATCAACGGAATATGCTCCTGTAAAATCAATCGCTAAAGCATCAGAATCCGGACACGGCACAAACGTGATTCAAGGTTTAGCAATTTCGCTCAAATCAACAGCACTCCCTCTTCTTGTGATTGTTGCTTCAATTATTGTTTCCTATCACTACGCCGGTCTTTACGGTATTGCAATTGCGGCAGTTTCAATGCTTTCAATGTCCGGTATTATTGTCGCCATTGATGCATACGGTCCTATTACCGACAACGCTGGAGGTATTGCCGAAATGTCCAATCTTCCTGAAGAGGTTCGCGTAATTACTGATGCTCTTGATGCCGTAGGTAACACCACTAAAGCAGTGACTAAAGGCTACGCTATCGGATCGGCCGGTTTAGCAGCATTGGTCCTTTTTGCATCGTACACTCAAGAGTTTGCAGAGCTCGGAAAAACTTTGGTGTTCACACTTGAGGATCCAAGGGTAATTGTTGGACTATTCCTCGGAGGATTACTACCTTATTACTTTGCAGCCCTTTCAATGGAATCGGTTGGCAAGGCTGCCGGCGCGGTTGTTGAAGAAGTTCGCCGACAGTTCCGAGAAATCAAAGGCATCATGGAAGGTACGGGGAAACCGGATTACGCGCGCTGTGTTGATATCGTTACTCAAGCCGCGATCAAGGAGATGATTTTGCCAGCGTTGATTCCGGTTGTTGCACCGATTCTCGTTGGATTTATTTTAGGACCGGAAGCACTCGGAGGACTTCTTGTGGGAAGTATTGTCACCGGGCTCTTCGTCGCTATTTCAATGACCTCGGGCGGTGGAGCATGGGACAATGCAAAAAAGTATATTGAAAAGGGTAATCATGGTGGCAAGGGTGGAGCTGCACACAAAGCGGCGGTCACAGGAGATACTGTTGGCGACCCTTACAAAGATACAGCTGGTCCTGCCATAAACCCAATGATTAAAATATTAAACATTGTGGCGTTACTTATGGTGAGTCTGCTAGTTTAAAATACCGATACGAAAACCCCCACGCCGTAGGCGTGGGGGTTTTCCTTTACTAAAACTTCCTCTAGAGTATAATTAAAATTATAATAATCTCTATCATGAATCCTAACGAAGAAAAATTAATCACCGGAACAGAATCGGAAACACTGCTTCCTCCCAATAACTCCTCCACAAAAAGCGCAAAAGAATTTATGGCTACCACACCAGCCCACGAACTAGGAAATGTTTTTGGAGCGACTCCAGGCTCTCAGGTCTGGAAGCCAGAGGCAGCGACCGTAGCCCCGAAAACATGGTCAGCTCCGGAAAAAGAGACTACAAAATTTGTGCCTGTAAAACCTTTAACCGTTATGCCGGCATCCGAACCTGCCAATAAGCCAAAAAGGTCAATTCTCAAAATAATCCGAAACATTTTCTTTACTGTACTCATCATTCTTGTCGGTCTATATATTTGGGGAGCAATACTTGCGCGCTAGCGTAATATCACTATACTAGTGCATGCATTAGTATAATTTTTATATTGGTATGTCTAACCACAAAATAATAAGTGAGAAAAATTTGCCCGAATCGGAAGTTCAGTTTGATATTGAGATAGACCACCAGACTCTCGCAAAACACCGCACGTCTGGATTAAAAAGGCTTGCTTCAACTGTATCGGTGCCAGGCTTTCGTGTTGGCCATGTACCAGAAAATATCGTAGTTCAAAAAGTTGGCGAGCAGGCAATTCTAAAAGAGGCAGCGTACGATGCTATTGAAGAAGTGTTACCAGAAATAATAAAAGAGAAAAAAATTTCATCTGTAGGCGAACCCCAGATCTCGATCACTAAACTTGCAACTGGAAATCCTCTCGTCTTTACATTAGTGCTGTCACTATTTCCAGAAATTAATCTACCTGATTACAAAAAAATCGCGGGCACAGAAAACGCTAAAAAATTAGATGTAGGTGAAGTCTCTGAAAAAGAAGTAAACGATTTCATTGAAACAGTGCGTAAAAGCTTTGCACACAGCGTAGCGCCGAAGCATGAAGAAACGAAAGAACCTCATGAACACCCTCTACCAGAACTGAACGACGAGTTTGTGAAGAAACTTGGTAACTTTAAGGATGTAGCCGATTTTAAAACAAAAATAAAAGAAAACCTCGGGCACGAAAAAACCCAAAAGGCCAAGGACAAGAAACGCCTCACCCTAGTCGAGGGCATCTTGGATAAAACCAAAATTACTGTACCAAAAGCGCTGATTGAAAATGAGCTAGTAAAAATGTTGGCACGGTTTCATGATGATGTAACGCGCATGGGAATGACCATGCCGGATTACTTGAAACAGATCAAAAAAACTGAGGATGACTTGAGGAAGGACTGGCGCAAAGATGCCGAGAAGCATGCCAAGCTTCAGCTCGTTCTAAGCTCAATCGCCGATAAAGAAAAAATTGAGGCTCCGGAAAACGAGGTAGGGCAGGAGGTGAAACACCTTACCGACGAACACAAAAATGTTGATCCTGTCCGTGCACGCGCCTACGTCACAATGATGCTCATCAACGAAAAAGTATTCGCATTTCTGGAAGACCAGAAATAAATAACTAATACCTAATTTCTAATTACCAAATGATGGGTTACCGAGAATCTAATTTGTGGCTTTAAGAATTATTTTAGAAATTGGAACTTAGAAATTAGAAATTAAGGGCGCCGGCAGAGACAATACTGCCGGCGCCCTTCTCGCTTGCCTAAACCAGGAAGCGGGTGTAGTGTTGTTTTCAGATCAAATCTTGGTGCGTTTGCCAAGGTTTAAACGCAACCAAACGTTGCACTGTATATGACAAGACTACTAATCTTCCTCATTGACGGACAAACTGGCGGAGTTGAAGTGGAGTTTGGGCCAGTAAAGGAGATGCGGAAAATGCTCCGAGCCCATCGAACCACAAAGGGCAACAATGCAATCGTGCACGAAGTCCGAGGCCCAGATATAAATATCAAAGCCCTAGATGTCCTTTGGACACTCCAACATGACCACCTGGAAGGGCGAGGCGAAAAGCCCGGAGGCCTGCAAAATCTGATTCTGGACGTCTTCCTTCTTGGCGCCGAAAAAGGCGGAGAAATGCGGGCCGCCCTAAAAACTTCCACACTTCGTGTCGCAGGTGCCAGGATCCCGGGCTGGCGACGCAGGATTCCACGCTAACCAATAGTTCCTACACTCGCCCCGCTCACCCGAGCCGGGGCTTTTCTTTTGTCCTCATAACCCTATTTTCTCTGTCTACATAAATATTACGCTATAGCGTAATATTTATGTATCTCCCTTTTTAAAAGGGCTGAATTGCAAGAAAATAAAATTAACATTCCGTCCATCAATCACATTGGTTAGTCTTTTCTTTCAAAACTCTAAGATTTCGGACACATGTCCCACATGTAATGAAACCATGTACGAAACGAGTCGGCCAAATTTTTATTTACAATAACCGTAAATGTAATCTCTTCATCCGTTCCGATTTTTCCAATATATAAATGATGCAAAATATTTACGTGATCACCAAATATATCAACGCCTGAAGTGGTGGCATATTTCTTCGGCAGAAATTTATAATGCTTTCCCACAGACCCGATAATCGGGTGTTTACTTTCTTTCACATCGTAATCAAACAAGTGGTGCATCTCAATTTTCCTACGCTTCATTTGTTCAAGAAACCCAGGGACAAATGATTTTACCCGATCATCTAGCCATGCTCCTTGTGCGGCAATAGAATAAAAAGGTTCACCGGTTTTTATAATATCTCTCATGTACTGCTTCCAACCCTCCTTCCCTTTGTATGTGCGCACTTGGTATTCCTCCGGCCGAGAAAAGTGTAATTTTTGCAATTCAGGCATCGCTGTGTCGAGCGCTTCAAATTTTTCCGCCAGCACCTCCGAGAGTTTTGTTGGCTCAACCGCCTGATACTTGTTTTCAAAAGACTCGACTATTTCAATGGCCAAGCCTTTTTCCATCAAGCGCTGTAAAGAATCGTACACATTCCTTCTGTGTACACCGGATTTTTTAGAAATGATCCCAACCCCCTGTTCCCCCATTTCAAGTAGGGTTTCGTATATTTTGGCCTCATTTTTAGCCAATCCTAGGCTCTGAAACAACTCTGTGTATTTCATATATACCCACTATATACCGTCCTTTTGTTTTTGTAAAGGTGGTAACTCCCACTCGTGAGTGATATTTGCCACTCTTAAATAAAGGTATAGAGTGCCTTTCAGACAGAAACAATAAAAGAGAAAGTAGTCCTATGAAACGAAATGATAATGAATTCAGCTTGTTCCTTGATAACGCGATATTCGCCAAGTATACCCGGAATAACACCTTTGCTAGAAAAATAGAGTGTGATCAGGCCAATGTGAGCCGCTGGCGGAGAGGTCTTCTTTTTCCACCAATTGTAAAACTCCCTATCATCGCAAAGGTGCTCAAAATTAGCCTCAAAGAACTCACACGCTTGTGGAAAACGCAAAAATATCCTGGATCAGCCACTGCTCATGAAAAAGTATCTGGATCATGTAAAGTGAAAGCTCGCTTGCTTCTTCACTTCTACGATGGGGAAAAGTTTCTGGGCCAAACGTTTCCAGAAGTCGAGGTGGCAAGTTGGGACGACCTGCAACAAGTGGTGATTGAAACCTACCCAGGCACAAAACGGAACCTTGATGGTATTCCGACCAAATTCTCGGGTGTTCCGATCTTGCTTCAACTACCCTCGTTGCGTGAAGGCTACGGCCCCAACACGACCGTTCGAGTAATGCAGGTAATTCCAATGTCAAACCAAAACTGAAAAACCGTATGAAATTTATAAAAGAATACGCTTGCTTTGTTCTCATGGTGTTTCTAGCGGGTCGGTCATTGTATAAAGCGTTGTTACCTTCTGCTTTGATAAATCAGGAAGGTTTAGGTAGTCAGGCACTCTGGTTTGCAACCGCTCTCGCATGCTCCCTCACCGCGATATTCTGCGCCTTCACAAGTGCGCTATACAAAGTTATCGATGATGAAAAGAAAGAGCGCGCGCAAAATGCAGGAAACAATGCACCCTCGCGTCAGAAATCGAACATGCGCGAATAAGGTAAAAGTAAAACTAACAATAGGCGACCAGCAATGGCCGCCTTTTCTTTTATGCCGACAGAATGTACATCCCCCACTACACTCTATCTCCTGTTCCCTGTTCCTACCCCCTATCCACAGACCTCTATTTTCCTACATACATAAATCTTACGCTATAGCGTATAATTTATGTATGGGAAAAATTGAAGAAGAATATCGCAAAAGACGCCGTAATGCCGAGATTCAGAAAGTTGTTCTTGGAACAATTGCGGTAGCGGGTGGTTTGAGCGTTTCCCTGCTGGCGCCGAATGCTCTGCAAGCATTAAAGATGCTTGGATTCAAAACAACTCGGCGAATTGAGTCAATAAAAGAAGCAAAAACGCGTCTGATCAGAGCTGGATTAATTTCTTACAACGGCAATGTTCTTTCACTGACGGCGAAAGGTGAAACAAAATTGTCCCTGCTGGAGCTAAATGAATATAAAATAAAAAAACCGAAACGGTGGGACAAAAAATGGCGAGTTTTAATTTTTGATATCAGTGAGAGCAGAAAAACTTTGCGGGATAAGGTCAGAAGGACATTAATCGCCGTAGGTTTTATTCGACTTCAAGATAGCGTCTGGGTTTATCCCTATGACTGCGAAGATTTAATTGCTCTACTAAAGACTGATTTCAAAATCGGCAAGGAGTTGTTGTATATGATTGTCGACAGCATAGAAAACGACGAAATAATCAAAGAACAATTCGGCAGTATAAGTTAATATGAAAGCATCAAAAACCAATATACAGAAATTATACGCTATAGCGTATAATTTCTGTATATAATGTGTGGATGGATGCGGGCCTAAATTAAGCAGAACGCCTCCAATACAGTTTGAACTTTTACAATAAGAGGAGTGAGGCGACGGCGACTGCGGCGGTTTCGGCGCGGAGGATTTGAGTGCCGAGTGATAGGATTGGAATATTTTTTTCGCGAAACATTGCGAGCTCTTGGTCGGTGAAACCACCTTCTGGGCCGATGAATATGACGAGAGATTCATGATTTAGGATTTTAGATTCATGAAAGGAGGTGCCAGAGGGATCGAATGCAACTGCTGGAGCGGGTAGATCCGATAACGCTTTTTCTAGTGAAACCGGCTCAGAAAGTGTCGGTGCGATTCCCCTACCCGACTGTTCAGAAGATTCACGGACAATTTTTCCGGCACGAATAACATTAAACTTTTTCAAAATAGTTCTTTGAGTGGTCATCGGGCAAAAATGTGAAACGCCCAGCTCAGTCCCCTTTTCCAGAATCCACTCAAATTTATCTGGCTTGATCAGCGACTGAAACAAAAAGATTTCTGACTTCGGTGCAAACATATTCTTTCTTTTTTCGAGAATCACTAGCTCCGCTTTTAAATAAGTAAGCTCGGTAAATTGCGCGGTGTATTCAAAACCGGAATTATCAAAAAGAATAACCGAACTTCCGGTGTTAAGCCGAAGGACATGTCGCCACTGACTGAGCAAATCCGACCCCTCGATTGTGATGTGGTGCTGATCACCAATTGTCTGTTCTATAAAAAAATTGTGAAGTCGCATAATCAAGAGTATATAGTATTTTGTATATAGTATGAAGTATTGATAAAAAGAAAAGCCCGACACAGAAGTGCGGGCCTACTAGAAAACTAAACATTAGGACTCCCAACGAAGAACGGCTTGAATCCGGACACCTCGCTCATCTTCAGCCGCTTGGTCAGTTATTCCCCTCAATTCCAAGGGCATCCAGTTCTCGTCAAACTTTGGTTGCCCGTCATTGATGAGTGTGTTGATAGTGAAGAGCAAGGTGGCCACAGCAACTTTTTGCAAAAGAGTCTTACCGGAATCTGCTGAACTCAAGAAGATTGCTGACCACGCGTTGGTGCCGTGGGTAACAATTGTGGCATCCCGATATTCCCACGCATCAAAATTCTTCCCAAACACACAAATGCGACCGAGAGTCTCGGGGGACATTAAAGCAACCGCTTGCTTCACATCCAGCATAAAGATCTGCCGAACCACATCTGATGTAATACCCTTGGATTTTCTCTTCTCGAGATAATGTTGGAGACGACGCTTGCCAACAATATTCGTAGCAAGGTCAACAATATACGATTTTTTCATTTTTATATCCTTTCAGATATTTCCCGCCACCTTTAGTGGATCGTGCAACCGAGTAAATTCGGAAGCGTATCGATGTGAACCCGAAACAGGCTCACTGACGGCCCGGCAAGCTTTCGCAATGACGATAATGACATTGTACATAAAAAACCATGTTTGTCAAGTATAATAACTGTTACGCTCTCTGTTATACTGATTTATATCCCATTCATAATTCATTATTTCTAATTCATAATTCAACCCCATGTTAATTCCCACCGTTATCGAAAAGTCACAATTTGGCGAACGCGCGTATGATATTTACTCGCGATTGTTGCGTGAAAATATTATTTTCCTCGGCGGGCCAATTGATGATCATGCCGCAAACCTTATCATTGCCCAACTTCTCTTCTTGCAATCTGAAGACCCGAAAAAAGATATTTCACTCTATGTAAACTCTCCTGGTGGATCGGTCACGGCCACGCTCGCAATTGTGGACACCATGAACTATGTTAAAAATGATGTTTCAACTGTCTGTGTTGGAATCGCCGCTTCCGGCGGGGCAATAATTCTTTCATCGGGGCAAAAAGGTAAGCGCTATGCCCTACCCAACGCCGAAGTTATGATTCACCAACCACTAGGAGGTGTTGAAGGTCAGGCCACCGACATCGCCATCACCGCCAAGCAAATTTTGAAAACCCGGGAAAACTTAAACAAAATGCTCGCTAAGAACAGCGGAAAATCAATAACGCAGATTGAAAAGGACGTAGAGCGTGATTTCTACATGGATGCGGAACAGGCAAAGAAGTACGGAATAATAGACGAAATCCTAAAAGAGCCTGCGTAAAAGGCTGATTTAAAGCCCCCGCTCCGCCCTTAGCGGAGCGGGGCTTTACTTTTGATTGATTTACCCGTAACATGAGAACATTAACAATTGTTTAATATGATCTTGCTTTTCACTTTTACAGCTAGTGTTTTCTTCTTTCAAATCCTTCAGGGAAATCTTATGTTGCTCCAAAAACTAGAAATCGTTAGTCTTAGAGTAAAAGTATAAAAACAAGGTCTTTAAAGACCATGTCATTAAAAGTAGTCATACTTCTCGCGAGCGTCGCAGGCGCTCTCGGAATTGCCTTGGGCTACTATCTCCGATTGATTATTTCATTGGGCAAACGAGGCTCGATGGAACTAGAGATCAAGGAGATGATGCTCAAGGCAAAAGAGGAAGCAAAAAAAATTGAAGGAAGTGCACAAAGTAAAGCTGATGAAGCTCTCTCTGCCGCGCGTGCAGAAGCTAAAGAAAGAGAGGAGAAGTTAAAAAAGAGCGAAGAGCGCATTATCAAAAAAGAGGACACACTGGACCAACGCCAAGCCGATATTGATAAGGAAGTTGAAAATATCAAGGTAAAAATTGCCGAGGTCAAGAAAATAAAAGAAAAGGTCGATGCTTTGGAGATTGAAAAAACAACCGAACTTTCAAAGATCGCTCGCCTCTCCGAAGCGGAAGCAAGGGAGGAAATAATGAAAAGCGTCGAGAAAAAGTCAGAAGAGGATATTTTGTCTCGGATGCAGAAACTGGAGAAATTTGGTGAGGAAAAACTTGAGAAAAAAGCTCAAGATATTTTGGCTACATCGATTCAGCGTTTGGGCAATTCAGTCTCAGCAGACATGCTCACCACCCAGGTTGCAATCCCAAATGATGAGATAAAGGGTAAGATCATCGGCAAGGAGGGGCGAAATATCAAAGCCTTTGAGCGGGCAACTGGAGTTGAAGTGATTGTAGACGATACTCCGGGAGCAATTACCATATCTTCATTTGATCCTGTACGACGCCAGGTGGCTCGAGTAGCGCTCGAAAATCTCATTCTCGATGGCCGTATTCAACCTGCCAAAATCGAGCAAGTTGTTGAAAAAGCCCAGGAAGAAATCAACAAAATCATCAAGGAAAAGGGTAACCAAGCAGTCTACGAAACCGGGGTACTCAATCTTGATCCACGAATTATCGCTATCTTAGGAAGACTCCACTTCCGCACAAGTTACGGCCAGAATGTTTTGCAACACTCAATTGAAATGACACACATTGCCGGTATGATCGCCGAAGAATTGAGGGCAAATGTCGCAGTTACAAAGGCCGGAGCGCTTCTACATGACATTGGCAAGGCTGTAGACCACGAGGTTCAGGGTACCCATGTAGAAATCGGCCGAAGAATCTTGCAAAAATTCGGCGCGGATGAAGCGATTGTCAAAGCCATGCAGGCCCACCATGGAGAGTATCCATATGAAACTGTCGAGTCGATCATTGTACAGACCGCTGACGCCATTTCAGGATCACGACCGGGCGCTCGCCGAGACAGTGTTGAAAATTACCTAAAACGATTGGGTGATCTTGAGGCAATTGCAAAATCATTACCGGGAGTTGAAAAATCATTTGCCTTGCAAGCTGGGCGTGAAATTCGAGTATTCGTGAACCCTGGTGAGATTACTGATCTAGACGCCAAGAAAATGGCCCAAGATATTGCACAGAAGATTGAAAAGGAACTGAAATATCCAGGAGAAATAAAGGTGACAGTCATCAGAGAGTTGAGGACAATAGAATACGCTAGGTAAAAGCTCGCTCGCCGAGGTGAAGAGAAAAAATCCGAAAGCCCCCGTTCCGCTGTGAAGCGGAACGGGGGCTTTCTCTTTTCACAATAAAAAAATCGCGAGGGCCTGCCCCCGCGATGATAACAAAACAATTAGGTGACCAACGAACCGAGACTGCGACGAAGCATGGTTTTAGCAGTTCCCAAGCGCATATACACAGCAGTCTCGCCTCTCCCAACTCTCCGAGCAATATCCTGAACAGACAGCTCAGCCCAATAACGCCAGTAAACCACTTGCGACAATGGCGCGGGGAGTTGCTCTACCGCTTCACGCACGAGCTCTGCAAACTCCGACCGAGACAGCTCCTCTAAGGGTGTGGGTGTTTCAGAATCCGGGCACTCTTTTCTGAACTGTCCAGAGTCGGGAGTAGTTATCGCATCATAACTAAGAGGATGATACACTCCGCCCAACAACTTCCACCGGGTCAGTGGGTCACAACCATGCCGATCCACCACTTCTTCTAGCTTCACCTCCCGACCGTGCACCTCTGAAAGAACCCACCTTTCGTCCTCAAAACTCTGAAGCCTGGCGCAAAGCTCCTTAGGCATCGAGAAATTTGATCGAAGTTCTTCGATCAGAGCTCGGTGAATCACAACCGACGCCCACCCAGAAACATTATCGTTCAAGGCTGGCTTGTAAGACGGAAGTGTTTTGTGCAACGCAATAGCGCCCGCAACCCACAAATCCTCAGCAGAGAGACCTCCGGGCAATTTGTCTGACCAGTGGCTCCGGAGAGCACTCACCTGAACATCTACCAGTGGTAGAAGTCTATAGAACAATTCGCCGTGAGCGAATGTCGCTTTGTCAAAAGAGAAAAAATCTGAAAACAGTCCTCCACGCATATGTCATGTCCTCCGGTTGTTAGTTGTTTAAGAACGAAGGGCCTAAAAGGTCCTGATAAGCTTTAAACCGCTAGATACAGTAGCACTAGCGTGTCGGAGGGTCAAAGTTTCAATAATCTGAATGACCCAACAGTACTGTTGAGCTGTTTATATTGGCTCTACAGAGCCGTTTTAACATTTGCACAATTTTAGGCCTAAAATGCTGAATTTTAAAACTTTTTTGCTGTCCACAAGCTATGCACAAGCCAAAAAATGGCTTACTTGCGTCGAAATACCTCTGTTATATAATAAACATAGATATTAATCAGATAAATAAGGTCGATTTAAATAAATTAAAGTTTAAAAAATAATTTAATACAATTGGAGCTTCAAAATTGGATGCAGTTCGAGGCGCGAGCGAGGCTTGTGACCAAAATGTATGTTTATTACATTGCGGGAGCAAACGAGCGAAGCAACAAAGAAATGCGCCAATTGTGAAGTTCCAAACAATACTATGAATAAACAAGCTATAGCAGAAGCAGTCCATGCCGTTCTCGGCGGGACTAAAGTTCAAGCAGAGCAGGTAGTAGATGTAGTAGTTGACTCGATCGTCAACACTTTGAAAAAAGGAGAGGAGGTTTCAATCGCAGGTCTTGGCATCTTTTCAGTAAAGGCCCGCGCCGCCCGCCAGGCTCGCAATCCTCGCACCGGTGAGTCTATCCAGGTTGCAGCAATGAAAGTACCTAAGTTCCGCGCCGCTAAGGCGTTGAAGGATGCAGTCAAATAGTAGATTCAGGATTTTAGATTAAAGATTCAAGAAAAAACCGCCCAAGGGCGGTTTTTTTGTTTCTTGTACCAGCAGGAAGTAGAGAAAAGTTGACACGCAAGCATCATCGGCACATACTGAAATACGGATACAGGAACAGCTTGATATTCCACCCAGACACCCTATGAATACTGTCAAAGACGATTTGCGTCGAATGAACAGAAGTTTCGCGCGCGTTCTCATCGCACGAGGAAGAAACATGCTACCCAGGCCACTGCGTGGCAAACGCCTTTCGGTCACGGCAAAGATTTGGCACAGATGGACAGTTGAAGCTGGTGAGCGTTGGATTGCTCGCGGCAACGCGATTCTCGCAGAAAATCAATAGATCATTTCGACCAGCGCAAGTCCCCTCTCGGGACTTTTTTGTTACCACACTTTTAAATATATTGATGGCCTGGAGGCGATTCGCTACAGCATTTATTTCGGCATAAATGGTTTTGCACTTCGCCATGCCATTTCAAAAATAGTTTTTAATGTTTCAGCGATAGTTACATCTTCAATCCTAACCACAAAAAGATTCTGCTCCTGCAGTCGGAAAAATGCCACTACATTGCCGTAAATTACATTGTCATTAAAAATCGGGCCGGACGCTAAACGTGACATATACATCTCCCCCGCTGTTGTGGCCCATCGTTTAGAACTTTGGCGCGCTTCTGGCGTATCCGCAATAATTTCTCTAGTAAAAATTCGATTATCGATCGTCGCTTGATTAATTTTACGAAAAATTTCTGGAAACCTTTTCTCTACCGAAGAAAGATCAGACCAAAAAATCAATTCTTTCGTATTTTTTATTTCCTCGTACATCTGGAGCAAACCTTCTTCTCCTTCAAAAACAGATACGCTCGGTTTACCCTGATTTTCTTGTTGCAACAATTCAAGTTCTCGAATTTGCTGCTTCCACTCAGACAAACCGTCTTCCAGTTTTTTCTGTAAAACCTTAGGATCAACGGCTCGGTAATACTCCCGCTTACCAATACATACCCGCTGGATAAAGCTTTTTTTAAGTAATTCATCCAGATACAGATAGACCGTTGGCCGCTTCAAACCAGCCTTTTGTGCGATTTTACCTACTGATGAAGTACCTAAAGCCAAGGCCGCCATATATACCTTGGCGGCTTTTTCATTTAAACCAAGGTTTTGCAGAACATAGATCATTACAATATTAGTATATAAAAATAAACATAAATGTCAATAAAATTGACATTTATTAGTAAAATGACTCCTTATTTTAAGCCATTTTATCATAATTTTTCTATTGTTTTTATAATAAAGTGGACTAATCACAAAATTAAAATACAATTTGTCAATTATTCGTAAAAGAAAATTATGAAAAAATACTTAATAATTGCTGTTGCTATCGTAATCGTCGGCTCCCTACTTTACCGTGCGGGTCACAATGTCGACACAAAACCTATTAAAATGGGTGGCTTGTTTGACCTGACAGGGGTTACAGCCGATATCGGTGAAAGCTTAAAAAGAGGTTCCGAAATAGCGATCGAGAAAATCAATGCTAACGGTGGTATCAATGGTCGTATGATTGAAATAGTGTACGAAGATGCAACCGACGGAGCCGCGAAACCAGCAATTAATGGTGCGCAGAAGCTCATGAATATCGACAAAGTCGATATTATTCTCGATTATCCCTACTCAGGACTTTCGTCAATCGCAAAAACAGCGGAACAACTAAAAATCCCTGTTCTTGATGTCATTGATTCTTCCGATCAGATTGCTTCATTCGGAGACTGGGTATTCGGGGTCGGTATGTATGATGATGGTGTTGGAAAGTTTGTAGCGGAATTTGCCAAAAATGAGTTAGGGGCAAAAAATGTGGCAATGTTGGTCGGAAAAGATGAGTATCTCTATGCTGTGGCAGGTGGATTTGAAGAGGGCTTTCAATCGCTCGGTGGAAATATTACTCGCCGAGAAGAATTTTTGATCGGAGAGAATGATTTCCGGACACAACTGCTCAAATTGTTCGCCAAGGAGAAGCCAGAAGCGATTTTTGTCAGTCATTTTGGCGAAGGTGGAAAAATTATTAAACAGGCCAGCGAACTGGGTTTTTCAGGGGCATTTCTTGGTAGCGATACCTTCTCTCTTGCAGATGTTCCGAGAGTGGCCGGAAAGTTACTCGACCACCGAACGTACTTTGGTTTGTGGAGAAATTTTGATTCACAAACCAAGGAGCAGCTCGAATTTGTCGAATTGTATAAACAGAAATACGGCGAAGAGCCGGGTGACTATCTCTTCTACAATGTACTAGGTTATGATGGAGTGATGGTCGCCGCCGAGGCATTAAAAAAGACTGGTGGTGATGGAGGAGAAAAACTCAAAAACGCTCTGTACCAAACACAAAATCATCAGGGTTTAAGCGGGCCAATCTCAATTGATCAATCCGGCATCAATCGCGACACAAAAACAATGATGGTGATGTACAAAGACGGTAAAATTGTGCGGTATAAATAATTTCTATTGACGGAACAGCAAAAACTCCCCGATGGCCATCGGGGAGTTTTTGCGTTTGTGCGAGATGGGAGACGCTACGCTATCGAACTCCTGGGAAACCCTCGGTTTTCCCAATCCTTCCTCCACGGGGAACTCCCGTTCCCCGACCCCTTCCCAGTTCAATTCTCCCGTTCGCACAAAGAACCCCTTGCGGGGCTCTTTTGTTGTGCGGGACGGGAGAATCGAACTCCCGCCAAGTGTTTGGAAAACACCTATTCTACCATTAAACTAGTCCCGCTTGTTATTTAAGAACCTCGTCAATCCACCCATTTATCCTTCGGGCAAGAAAAACACCAAACTCTTTCCTACCGTGACTCCTAATACTAAGATGAGCCGTCCCAAAAGGCAACTTTCTTCTATTAAAACTTTTTTTATCTTTCCGAATATCTACATATGTTTTTTGAAAATAAATTGGTGCAATTGAGGTAGACTTGGACCAAAAAGCAACAGATTTAGCCTCATCAGAATCTGGATACAAGTGGAGCCTAAGTCTAAAGTTAACCTGTTTTAGATCGCAAACGTCCCTAAACCATTTAACAGCAAAACGTATAACCTTTGGGTCAGAATTTATTACCCTTATAATATCGTGAGTTTTCGCACCCTCTCCAATGTATAACCCTACTCCGAGCATAAACACATCTCGTGAGGAAAGGGCTCCTATATCTTTCCTTGCTTGTGTAACGGCCTCAGCAAACGACCTGAGTTTTTGTTTATTTTTTGCTAGACCAGACGCAGTACGAGCCTTACCCATCTTTAAAAGCATTTCATTATTCGGAGTGTAAGGCACAGAAGATAGCCAAGCACTCAATGTTCCTTTAGAAATCGCTGTCTTTTCTCCAATGTAAGTATACGAATAACCCTGTTTTCTCAAAGCAAAAGCCTGTTCACGAATAGTACTATCCTTCATATCCACATCATAGCAGATATAGTAGAAATGTTCAATTAATTGAAACCACATTAATAAGGTTGAAAAAACTCTTTGTGCTAAAATGAAACAATGCTAGAAAAATTTCTTTCACTAATACTCGGACTGCTTGGGATAGTAGCCACAACTGTGTCCTCCCCTGTTCAACCTGTACCAATCACACCAAAAATTACAGTAGCAACAACTACTCCTGCGAAAATCGCTACAACCTCGCCGGCAAAAGTCGAAACAAAAGTAACTAAAACGGTCAGGCCGGCGCCGAAGGCTCCCGAGGCGCCGGCCGAAATCATACCCGCAATAAAAACCTCAACGGTTATTCCTGTAGTGCCCGTTGTCGCCACAACTACCATTGTCAATTTCGAACCTCTAAACCAAAAAGCTCGCGAAGCGACTGTCAACATACTGTGTACCTCGTCGTCGGGAGGAAGTTTCGACCCCTTGAGCGGTAGCGGTGTTATCATCGACCCTCGCGGCATTATTCTCACTAACGCGCACATAGGACAATTTATGCTCCTAGAAAATCGCGACGGTAACCCTTTTATTCGCTGTGTAGCACGCACCGGCAGTCCAGCAACACCAAAATACACCCTAAAACTGCTTTACATTTCACGACAATGGGTAAAGGATAATTATCAACAAATAACGAGCAGTAACGCTACAGGCACCGGTGAGAATGATTATGCCCTGCTTCAAATAGTTGGAAGAACTGACCAGGTTCTTAAACTCGAAACCGACTTCCCACATCTTAATCTTGAGGGAAATACCCGAACATTCAAAACCGGCGATCCCGCGCTCGCCCTCGGCTACCCTGCAGGATTTTTAGGTGGGATTTCTATACAGCGAGAACTCTATGCCGTCTCAAGTATTATAAAAATTGGGGAACGCTTCACATTTAGAGACGGAACAGTTGACGTATTTAGTCTTGGGGGCAGTCCCGTCGCTCAAAAAGGGGCGTCCGGCGGAGGCGTTGTAAACTCTGAAGGTAAGCTTATCGGTATTATAGTCACTTCAACCACAGCACCCTCAACAGATGGGCGCGATCTTGATGCAATATCGATTGAACACGTAAACAGAAGTCTTTTTGTCGAAACACGGCTAACGCTAGATTCATTTATACAATCGGACAACACGGCATTTTCAAAAGCGTTCGATGAAGAAATTCTGCCGGGCCTCAAAAAGCTCCTGGCGGACGAGCTCAGCGCAAAAAACCGCTAGCATCTGCGTAGCTCCCTGTATACGTTTATAATACACGACCGTGTATTATAAACGTATACCGAAAAATAAAGCGGATTATGAATTATTGATTTTGAGCGAGCGCGAGCAGGGCATCGAAATTATCCGTGGGCAAAACTTTATTTTTTCGCTCAAATCCGCAACGCACGCACTGCTGAATCACTGAATACTGCTCGCCTTTTTTAATCGCTGAAACAGGCTTCATTAGTCCCCCGCAAATTTCATCTCTATCCCCTGGATTTACATCCACATGCTTGCTCCACAAGCATTTCGGACAATGATTGGTAAACCCGTCCCCTACTACTGAATTACCGCAGTGTTCGCAGGTAAAATCTTCAACCTTTTTTTGAAATAATTTTTTCATTTAATTAATATACATTACATCATATATAGCAAAACATACCTTGCTGCCTATAAACTTTAGTTCAGTAAAGTAACCAAGATTATATTTTTTCTGTTTAAATTTTGAAATGCATGTATAAAAAACTTATTCCTTCTTTGATTTTTCTATGCGCTCCTTTCGCTTGTACCAGCCAGCTTGTAATTTAACCTTATTTTCGTTTGCATAGGCTTCTGCTTTTCTAAACATCTCAAGTGCTTCGCCATTGCGTCCTCCATCTGAAAGTTCCGCAAAATCCTGAAAAAGCATCTCGAGATAATTCATAAACTTTCTATCGCGGCGTGCTTCAAAACCACCCGGGTGATCTGTGCCCTTGCCTGAATAGACTGTGGCGCTTGGAAATGTCTCTCCTATCGAATATAGTGCGGTAATCACAGTACCACCTCTATCCATCATGTCATCTGCAACAATAACTGTCGTTGTCGTTCCACCGGATTCACCTGCCTCAGAAACAGCTTTCTGATTTTCCTTATCAACCGCAATAACAAACGAATCTACGGAAAAAGAATTGTCCCCGTATCTCTCAACAATTTTTTTGACCAACTCTACATAAACACTTCCTCCGCTCAAAATGCCTCCAACTTTTGTGCCTTTTTGAAAAAACTTGTTTACGGCATTTATAGTCAGATCATTCGTGCCCCGTAAAAACTCGTCGAGCACATAACGCATTTCCTCTTGTGTGAGCTTGTGATTAGGTGTCTCTACCGACTTAGCTTTTTCGGCAACCCGAGCAAGCATATCATCTGTGGCGCGCAAAAGATTTTGTATCGAAAATTGCGGAGGGAGACCGTGTCCAGAACCAGCATCCTGCTCAGAATACTGACTAGATAGACGTTTTGTACCCTCTACAAAAGAGGGGTCGACCGGAGACGGGGTATCCTCCAAAGACTGGGCCATAATTACGTTGGCCATTTGGGTAGACAATAGATGAGCCTCCTTCAAAACATTTTGACAAACAGCATAATCCTGCTCCGTCAGCGCCTCAGTTCTCAGCTTTCTTAAAACTCTAATCCCTTCTTGTAATTTTCTTTCGTTTTCCAACTTTAATTCGCGCTCTGCCTCAGAAAGCGCTGGTCGTTCCATTTTTTTAAAGCTTGTATGGCTACCGCCAAGCAACGCTTCGAAACCTCCTGAATTAAAAGACATAAAATTATATGCTTATATTAACAATTAGCGCATTTATGAACAAGGTTTCGCAGGTTTAGCAAATTACTTTAGTTAACTAAAGTGGAAAAATTTCTATCGAATAGATTTTTTACCGATATCTTTTCGGTATTGCATTCCCAAAAAAGAAATTTTTTCTAAACTTTTGTAAGCTGAAGAAAGCGCCGATTCCAGCGTAGTGCCAGTCGCAGTTACTCCTAAAACGCGTCCCCCCGCGGTAACAATTTTTTTGCCCAAAGCTTTCGTGCCTGCATGAAAAACCACAGTATCGCTATTCTTTTCCGCATCTCGAATACCCGTGATTTCATCGCCCTTTCTAGTTTCTTCGGGGTAGTTTTCGGCGGCCGCAACAACGCAACAGGCATAGCCTGATTTCCATTGTATATTCGTTTTACTCAATTTTCCATCAATACAGGACTCAATAACATTGATAATATCGCTATCCAAAAGTCTCATAAATGATTGGGTTTCCGGATCGCCAAATCGGGCATTGAATTCAAGTACTCGTATTCCATCCCCTGTGACCATAATTCCTGGGAAAAGAACTCCTCGAAACTCTCGGCCTCCTTTTGCCAAACCGCGAATCGTCGGGATCACAACCTTGTCTTTTATTTCCACCATTAAAGATTCGGTTACCCAAGGCACTGGCACGATGGTGCCCATGCCACCCGTGTTTGGTCCTTGATCATTTTCATGAATACGTTTGTGATCCTGGGCCGGCGGAAACAAAATAATTGATTCGCCATCAGAAAAAGCGTGTATAGAAATTTCTTGACCGTCTAAAAATTCTTCGATAACAATCTCGTTTCCAGCATCACCGAAAATCTTTTCATTCATACATGAATCGAGAACCTCAAGCGCCTCTTTTTCATTCTGTACTATACTCACACCTTTGCCGAAAGCCAGACCGCTTGCCTTTATCACTAGCGGGAATTTTTGCGTCTGAATATATGACTTGGCTTTTTCATATTTAGTAAATATCTGACACGCAGCGGTAGGAATCCCCTCTTCAGCCATAAATTGCTTAGCAAAGCTTTTTGACCATTCAATTTGAGACGCTCGTTTTGTGGGACCAAAAACTCTGATATTTTTCGATTGTAAATAATCGACTATACCGTCAGCCAGCAAATTGTCCGGACCAACAATCACTAGATCTATTTTTTGTTGTACACAAAAATCGGCAACCGAAGCATGGTTGCCTAAGTCGAGATCAATATTTTCTACGCCTTGCGCTGTACCCGGATTACCTGGCGCGACAAAAAGTTTCTCGACCCTCGGAGATTGTTTACACTTCCACGCGAGTGCGTGTTCTCGTCCACCGCTTCCTAAGATGAGGATGTTCATGGGATTTTGATCTACTGAAAGCGCCGGGAAGTTCGACCCTTACAGGGTCAGTACCCCGATTGGTTTTTCTGGCACGCTTCGCTTCCAGAAAAAGCTCAATCGGGCTTCGATTCCCGGACGACTGTGCTCCCAGCACATTCTCGCCCTCGCTTCACTTGCTTAAAGCATCGAGGAATCTGTCACAACTCTTCTGCTTCGCTAAAGCTCCGCCACGAAGGTCGCGACCCCGCCTCGCCGTCGCAAAGCGACATGCTCCGGCCTTCGATTCCCGGACGCGAGCAAAGCAGTTTGCTCGCTCTCCCCTCACTTCACTACGCCTAGCTCCGTTTCGTTCGGGGCGCCGGGAATCGAACCCGGGCCGCATGATCCCAAATCATGAATACTACCGCTATAATACGCCCCGTAGAAACCACAGCTTATCATAAAAACTAAAAAACAGCCAAGAGGCCTTTTTTCTATAAAATTAGATCTTCCAAAATTTTTAATCTTGCAATTTTGTTTTTCGAATCAAGCAAAACGGTAACAACATCAAATTGCCACTCGGTCTCCTCCCCCACCCTTTTTTCTAATAAATAAACTTGTATGGCTCGCGAGAGGCGTTTCAGCTTCCAAGGATGGACATTGTCCTCAGGCCTAGAACTGTCCGCTGTTTCAGGTGTAACATTCAAAAGATCCTCGCGGGACACGGTTTTTACTTCAACAAAGTGGATCCTCCCAGCCTTTTTAACAATTACGTCTATTTCTCCAAATTTCCTTCTATAGTTCCTGTCGATGACATCATAGCCCTTATTCACAAGGAATTTAGAGGCTATTTCCTCTCCCAAAGCCCCTATTTTCTGCTTTTCAGTAGGCTCTCGTTTCATAAGAAACCTTAATTAATGTTTTCACGTGAAACATTCGCTGTTTTTTATGAATAAAAGCATGTCTTTTTTAAAATACCTATATTTTAAAGCGTTTAATGGTATTTTGATGTGAAAATTCTGCTAACTCTGCAAGTGTCCTTTATACACACATCCCCACAGTTATCCCCAGTTTTACTGTTTTTTCCTTAAAATAAGCCGTTTTGGGTAGGGGATAAGAAGTGGGTAAATCGTGTCCTTTTAGAATTATTTGAATTGTGCGGGTGCCGGGAATCGAACCCGGGACTAAATCTTGGCAAGATCTCGTTTTACCACTAAACCACACCCGCAATTTTATTTTGAAACAGAAAGATCCTCGGAGGCCAGTTGCAACCATGCTAACATCTTTTCTTTAAAATATCTATTGTGGAAAGCGACATTACAAACTCCATAGCTTAATCGACGAACTGAACTCTTGCCTTTAATTGTAATACTATTACGAAAATTACTTTCACCTAAAGTAATTTTTTCCTTCCAAAAATTCCTACAAACATCGTCTTTTAAATCCGGGTAAAGCAACAACCACACAGTAATTTTTTCAACTTCAATTTTGCAAATTTCTCTTAAAAACCTAATGAAAACCTTGATCATTAGGGGTTCGGTATTCGCAATACCACAGCGATATTTTGACCTCTTATCTCCTTCGCCCCAATAAATCATTAAACCGGCTATAAATAGGGGATTTGTGCGAAATTTTTTGTACTCATCTTTGGCTTCACGCCTTGCGTCATCATACGAATCAGTCAGCTTTTTCATCCTTGCCGTGTGCATAAGTTTTAATTTGTAAGAATTTTTTGTTGACGCTTTGGAAGCCAGCCGAGATTTTATTTCACTCGACCAAGCCTCATTCTTAAACCAATCTGACAAAATCGCCATGGACATGCCCAATATTTTCCTGATCTCCTGATAACTCCTGCCTTGCTTCCTCAATTCAAATGCTTTTTGTTTATCGAATCGCATAAACAGTATTATATAACATCTAATAGATAGTTCAATATCAATTATTTCGGATTTTGTGTATAATAATTAAATTAACAAATAAACTGCGCCTATAGTGAAATGGATATCATACCTGCCTTCGAAGCAGATGTTCCAGGTTCGAATCCTGGTGGGCGCACAAAATTATGAAGAAAAGTGAGCATTTCGATCTCCCCGAAGAAGTAGTGACGATTGCAAAAACCCTTAAAACGGCTAATTTTCAGGCCTATTTGATCGGAGGCTGTGTTCGAGACATTCTACTCGATCGTAAACCGAAAGATTGGGATTTCACAACAAATGCTACACCGGAAGAAATAATAAAGCTGTTTCCAAAAACTTTTTATGAAAACGCCTATGGAACTGTCGGGGTTGTGAATGAAACTGCTACCGATGAAACACTTAAGGTTGTGGAGATAACTCCATACCGCCTAGAAGCAACCTACAAAGATTTTCGTCGCCCAAGCGAAGTAAAGTGGAGCGATAAATTGGAAGACGATCTACAGCGGCGAGATTTTACAATTAACGCTATCGCGCTTGAGATCGGTGAAAAAGTAGGGGATTCGTATAAGAGACAATTGACTGACCTATATAAAGGACAAGAGGATTTGGCTCGTAAAACTGTAAAGACCGTGGGCGACCCTCATGACCGTTTCAGCGAGGACGCCCTGAGAATGCTCAGGGCGATCCGAATCGCCACCGAACTTGGTTTCACCATTGATACTGAAACGGCTTCAGCTATAGCTAAATACGCTCATTTACTTAAGGAAATAGCCCAGGAACGCATTCGGGATGAGTTTGTAAGGATAATAATGTCTGACAACCCTATGGTTGGCGTTATTTTGTGTCAAAAGCTCGGTATTTTGCAATATGTTGCACATGAAACAGAGAAGGCCATCGGAATAGAGCAAAACCAGGCCCACGCTTTTGATGTTTGGGAGCACCTCCTACGATCGCTCCAACACGCTGCTGACAAGAAATGGCCCCTAGAAATAAGGCTTGCAGCCCTGTTTCATGATATTTCCAAGCCTGAAACACGAAGATCGTCTCCGAAAACAAAGTGGACATTCTACGGCCACGAAGTGGTTGGTTCACGTGTAACCAAGAAAATTCTTGAAAGACTCAAGTTCCCATCAAAAACCATTGAGACGGTCACGAAACTGGTTCGCTGGCACATGTTTTTCTCTGATACGGAGCAAATCACACCATCTGCCGTGAGACGCCTAATTGCCAAGGTGGGTAAGGACAATGTCTGGGATCTGATGAATCTACGCATCTGTGACCGAATAGGCACTGGCAGACCTAAAGAAAACCCTTACCGACTACGCAAATATAAGGCAATGATTGAAGAGGTAATGAGGGATCCGGTATCAGTGGGGATGCTTAAAATTGATGGAAACAAGTTAACTGATGTTACACATGTAACACCTGGACCTAAAATAGGGCAAATATTGAACGCTTTGCTTGAGGAGGTGCTTGAAAATCCGAAACTCAATACCGAGGAATACCTAGAGAATAGGGCGGTGGAACTATCAAAGGTTTCAGATGAAACACTAAAAACGCTCGCTGATAAGGGAAAAGAGGCCAAAAATGAGCTCGAGGAGGAGAGTATTAAGGAAATTAGAGACAAATATAAGGTGGAGTAGTAGCAAAATGTCGGGGAGGATTTCAATTTCGAGTACAGTTCGAGGCGGGAGTTCAATTTGTGACTAAGCTGTACAGTAGTACTGCGAAGGAGCAAATTGGGCTCCCAACGATGAAATGTGCCGAAATTGGAATCCGACAAAGAGAAAACCGCCTATGGGCGGTCTTTGTCGTTAGAACATGTTTACAAAATTCATCCGGTGATAAATCCTGGGAACATGCTCTAAATTCAAATTGGCACAAAAGCGGTTTTAAGATAGGAGATCCTGTCTTGTTTACTTGATTTAGGTTTGAAAAATATAATCCGAAAGTGAGAAAAAATGAGAAAATATTTTCAAACGAAAAGCGAAACTGTCAGGGATCTCAAAATAGAGAGTAGATTCTCAAAGAACATTTATTGGGGAAGCACATCTTCACACCAACGACTACTTCTCTATGAAATAGTATACACCCTATCAAGGACATGTAAAAGACATACCTGTGGATAACTCTATTTCTTTTTGTCCTTTATAAAAGACAGCCGTTTTGGGCCTCTATATAAGGCCATTGTCCGGTCGCGTTGAAATTTCTTTTTTAGTTTCTGAGTCTAATCTTTTCGCTTCCGCCCACGCAAGCTCATAAATTTTTTTCATTGCGTCGGCAATTTCTTCGCTTTCAATAATAATCCCGAGCTTCTCTCGCCACGACGCGATCATCACTTTGTTATCGTAGATATTTATTTCTGGAGAAAAATAATATTTCTCCGATGACACAAGTGCGGTTTCTCGTTTCTCATCTTTGTCCTGTTTTTTTCGTTCTCGCCCAATAGTTGTTTCCGGAACAATTGCACGAATTGAGATATTTTTCTCCGCTCTCTGTTTGTAATACTTCGGGAAATAGTTGGGGAGTGCTTTATGCATGTCATCTACATTTGCATAGGCCCGAATAGGCTCGGAGCTCGTCAAAGTATCTTCATATACGTATTCAAGACCATCTGTTCCCTCGTAAAATCGGATCTTTGGGCGATTTTCAAGAGAGTAGAGAACATTCAGCTCCGGCAATATTTTTTCTGACTGTTTAATAAAGCCTTCGGTCTGTGAAATTTGCCGTTTCAAATATTCTGTAACGGCCGTTGGTGGTTCAGGTGCATATTCCTGCTTTGGCTCCTTCCCAGACACGCTGGCCAACTTTTTACTAACTAAAGAGCCGAGAATATCGTAGCCGGTAGTGCGATTTATCCCTGCCTTGAGTGAAATCTTGGAAACCGTCGCCCTTCCAAGTTCGAGTAGGGCAATATAGACATCAACTTCTTTTTCGCTAAAACCAAATGACTGAAGGTTGATTTTTAGTTGGGTGTATTTCTGTTCCATGCGGTAAGCATATCAAAAATGCCTGATTGTGTCAATTATTTTCCACAAAAATACGCCTTATTGCCTAAATAGATTGATAAATATGGCTATTTCTATATTTAAAATGACGATTATATTTGACAATAAATAGAATATTGGGTATAGTTATGCAAGATAAGTTTCGGTAGCTCATTGAAATGCGCACTCAATAATTCATAGTGAAAGCACCGTTTCGATAGATGGAAGGTGGGTGTACTCTAGAGCCCACCACCCATCTATCGAGTGAGGCAAAAAGCCGATTCTGCCAACGCAGGATTAGAAAAATCACAATTACGATGATTTTTCTTCATAGAATAGGTGCTCTCCGCTATGAAAAACATCTTCCCGAACGTCCCCGCCTCCCTTCCAAGAAAAAGTGAATTGCCTCCGAACGGCACATGTCGCATGATCTGGAAGTGGAGCTACCCCGCCACAAGAATGAGGGAAACGGTTGTAATCAAGGGAGAGGTTGTAAAAAAACTTCTTACCCTCGACCTCAACATTCCCGAATCCGGGTTTGCAACAAAAGTGAACAATGCATCGCTCGCTGATGCAAAGAACATTTTTGTCGCAAACTACCCGTGCCCACACAAGTGTCCGGGCTGTTTCAACAACGCTGAGCTCCACAATCCAATCCTTACCTTGGAAGAGATTTGGGGTATTGTGGACCAGGCGCTGGAACTCGGTCTCGAATCGGTAAAGTTTCTTGGGCCAGGCGAACTTCTCGCCAACCCTGAGATCTTCACGGTTCTTGACGGGTTCCGCAGACGGAACATCGTGGTCGGCATCTTCACCAAGGGAGCAATAATGGGAAATGATGTGCTTGCATATCATTACCATGGGATGAGTTCGGAAGAATTCACTCGCAAGCTCGTGTCATACCCGAATATGACATTCCTTGTTGGGGGCCGGTCATTCGACCCCCACTTCGAGAACCTCTTCATTCCGAGGAATGAAAGGCAGATCGATGTGAAGTTCGACTACCACGCTGCGCGCGGACTCGCTATTGAGCGACTTTGCAAATCTGGAATGAATGCTGACCTTGAGAAACCTAGGCTGGCAATCATCTGTAGTCCAGTGACTTCCCAAAACATTGGTTGCGTGGGTGAGATATACAAATGGGGTGCCGAAAGGAACATCCCTGTGTATCTTCCACCAACGATGGTATCTGGGAAAGGCCATAAACTGGTGAAAAGTGCTTCGGACAAAAAATTCGAGGATGACTACATCAAATTGGCCGCCGATGTTTACACTTGGGCGATTGAGCGGGGAGTTATGACCCTCGAACAATTCGAACAAGAGGGGCCACATCCCTACATCGGAGTTGCACCCTGCAACCAGCTCACTCACGGCCTCTACGTTCACTACGACGGAGCGGTGTGGCGTTGCCCCGGTAACGACACACCCGACTTCGTGGTAAATGAGAACATCCGCAACACACCTCTCGTTGAAATCTGGCGTGGTAGCAAAAACTACCGCATCAACAAATTCAACAACGGATGTGTGAAGGATGACATCTCGCTACCTCGCCGGTTTTATCGCGAGGTGAAGGACAAGGTTCAACGGCAGTAGTTCTGCCACACGCTCTGGAGAATAGCGTCCAACTCCAACCTCGCAAGCAATTGCGAGGTTTTTCTTTTGCCCAGTTTTGCCCGCGCTACTCCGTGGTCGCAACAACTGAGGCCGTCGCACATACCTCTTTATCCATGGTTCGACGCAACTTGATCAGAACCATTTACTTTAGTTAACTAAAGTATCCGTAAAGAAGTTTTATTCAACATTAAAAACTAAAAGTATTCTTGTTACGAACTTGATAATTTTTTTAAAAAATTAATTTTCAAAATCAAAATAGAAAAAGAAGAGCCCGTCGCTTGTGTGCGACGGGCTTTGTGAAAGTTCACGGATCAACTTGCCGGAGGGGAGACCGGAACAACGAGCGGAACCGGGAGACAAGCGCCCAGGAAATTGTCACTGGGATTAAGCAGGCGGCGAAGAACGAAACCGTGAGAGATAATTGCGCCATCGGCACAGGGCACTGTGCCCGCCTGGCCATTGGGACACAAACTTTCGATGATATCCATGGCGCCACCCTCGTTCAGCGCCTTGGCCGAGGCTAACCAAACTACACCGTTGGTGGTGACCACGACCAAAAGGCCAGCGTCTACGTTCCAGCAGCCGAGGGCGCTGGAAGAGATTTGGCCACCATCGGTAAGGCGAGCGCCAGCCATTTTCATGACGGGCAAGCCGGTGACGTTGACAAAACCGAGAGGTGCCAAAAGGTCCTCTCCTAACAAGGTGCTGTGTGTGCTCATAAGTGCGTGGGGGGGGGTAACAGGTTTATCTGATTGTCCGAGCAATTCGAACTATTTTCGAGTCTAACATATTTTAAACTCACTGTCAAGTAAAACTATGGAATAGGGCTTTCCTAGATAGAATTTATCTTGAGCCCTTGTCCAACCTTTTCGCCTCCGTCCACGCCAATTCGTAAATTTTTTTCATCGCGTCAGCGATCCACTAGCTCTCAATTTGGAAAAATGTCGCAATCTATTGGAAATTTTGTAGCGTGTCATTCCACACACATTTGATATACTTTTTTAATGAATACAAAAAACTATTTCGTAGCTCCGACAATTGCATTGCTTATATCCCTCTCTTTCTGGTTCACCGCCAATACCGCCAACGCCACCGTCGGTGGACCAACTTTCGTCCACTCTTTTTCCTACAATCCTGCCGATGAATCTGTGTACTACATTATGAACTCGCAGAACGGACGGGGTTGCCCACCCGAATTACTCAAACTCTCTTTGGCTTCAAATACTTCTCAAGTAGTGTACTCGTGCGACGAGGGCGAGAGTTTGATCCAAAACACCAACTACGATTTTGCACCCGTGAACGCCAAAATCAGCGACATCACGGAGGGATACAAACGTCTCATCCCAATACATTTAAAAAATAATAATATTTCTGTCAGCGTTGATTTCCATGGGCTCGAGAATATTTCTCCGGAGGTCAGCGAGATAAAGAATGCGAAGTTTACCGTAAATATCTCTCAAGACAACAAAAAGCTCGCACCCATCCCCATCGTAGGCTGTAACAACGACCAACCCTTCACCCTTGCCGGCTATGCCATACCTGGATTTGAGAAAAAAATAATTATCCTCCTATCTACAAAAGGTGATTGCTGGGAAGGTGGCTATATTCGCGAAAGTCTCCATGTTGTCGGAGGAATAAGCGACTTGGATAAAAATTACACCACCAACTACTACAAAGAAGCGTCCGCGCTGGTACCGAACGAAGGCACCTTAGTGGTCTCAGCCTCGGATGAATCTTCACCAAATCCTATTGCAACGAACACTCATGATACAGAGACGCCTCGTGAAAACGCCTCCGGTAACAGTATTTTATTTACTCTTGCGATTATTGTCTCTTTGATAATTGGCGGTGTGATCGGAAAGCGATACCTAAAATAAATTTCACTGGTATTTTAACCCACCAGCTACTTTAGTTAACTAAAGTAGCTGGGGAATGAGTTTGTATTTATTTTTTCCCGACTTTCCCAATTTTGCCCACGGTACTCCGTGGTTGCAACAATTGCGGACGTCGCACCCCTCTGTTTCCGCAGCGCGACGCAAACTTGAGAGAGCCCTGAGCAACTTAGGAAACAAGAAGCACCCCTTCGAGTATCACGAAGCGTGTACCCTTGTGGTGCAATTTTGCCCACGGTACCCCGTGGTTGCCACAATTGATCCCAGTTTTGTTTGCGAGCTTTGCCGTCATGCGACGACAGCTCGCCGATAGGAATCGGGCGGTTGTGAGTATCTACAAAACCTGAGGAGGCGAGTAATCTCGACGTGAACTAATTCGCACTAACTACTTAATGTCTATTAGGACGGGGCAATGATCCGAACCCATGACTTCGGGGAGGATTTCAGCGGATTTGAGGCGGGGAAGGAGAGCGGGAGAAATCAGGACGTAGTCGATACGCCAGCCAACGTTGCGAGCGCGGGCGTTGGCAAAATGCGACCACCAGGTGTAGTGGCCATTGCCTTTTTTGAATTGACGAAAGGTGTCGATAAATCCGGCGTCAATAAATGCCTGAAAACCGGCCCGTTCTTCTTTGGTAAACCCCTTCAAACCTTCGTTTTCCTTTGGCCGAGCCAAATCATCCGGCGTGTGAGCGACATTTAAGTCGCCGCAGAAAATGACAGGCTTTTTCTTTTCCAAAAATTTACAATAGGCCAAAAATACCGGGTCCCATTGCTTGTGGCGAAGGGGGATTCGGCTTAAATCATCTTTCGCGTTCGGAGTATAAACCGTAACAACATAAAAATCTTTATACTCGGCGGCGATCACTCGGCCTTCGGTCAGTGGATCACCGTATTTGTCCGCGCCAAGTTTACATTTTTTGATAATCGCCTCAGGAAAACCATTTATAACTGAAAGCGGTTTTTCTTTGGTAAAAATCGCCGTTCCGGAATAACCTTTTTTCTCGGCGGAGTTCCAGTATTCAGTATATTCGGCCAAATCCACCTCCGACTGGTGCTCCTGCGCCTTTGTTTCCTGCAAACACAAAATATCCGGCTGATATTTTTCGATAAACGGCACAAAAAGCCCTTTTTTGTGCACCGCGCGAATGCCGTTGACGTTCCATGAGATGAGTTTCATGGGGAAAGTATAACAGAAGACATTGGACAGTAGTAGTTAGACATTAAAAAGAAGAAATGAAAAACCCGAGGCGAACCTCGGGTCTGGAGAGAGATAGAGTCGATTAGTGATCCGCGTAAGACGGCTGCGGCCGGCGCAATCTCTTAACGGGTTTCCAAGACTGACGCGAAACACAAAAACCAGCGCTCTTAATCAACTCCTCGATCAAGGGCCCATCCGTCTGGTGCCTGTAAAGCACAGTGAACGCGCCCGTCGAAGACACTTCGAAATCGCCACCGGAAAACCGCTTTACCGAACCCGAAACGTGACCCAGAGCTACATCGAGAAGCTTGATATCTGGCGTGGCAGGTGGATTAAGGATGTCGCGATCGGTTGCCTTTCTGGGAAGAACCTGAAACTCGTTCATAGTGTTGATGGATTGATTTTTTGCTGAAGATTGTTCTGGGCAGAAAACGTCGTGTCCTCTGCTTTCCGAACATAACTATACAGGATTTAAGAGATTTAGCAAGTCTAAAAGGTAAGAAGCCCCCGAAAAGCCTTAAAATAAGGCTTTTCGGGGGCTTAGCGTGTATATCGTATAATATGCTTGACAAATAGCGTGATATATGATAAGATAGAAGAGTAAAGATTAGAAGACCTAAACATCCAAATTTATGACACAATTACTTTCAACATTAATAGCCGCGGCCCTCGGTTCAGTCCTCGTGGTCAACGGCGTGATGATCAACACTGACGACATCATCGCTCAAGCAAAAGCTTCAGTGAACGGCGTCAATGTCCACCAGCTCGCAACGGTTATTGAATTGTATTATTTGGACCATGATTCTTATCCGACTGTTTCCGGCGGAGAGGCGCTCGTCAACGAGCTCGCGACCGAAGGATACATTCAGAGTCGTCCGCTTGATGCAAACTCATTCAACTACGAATCAAAACTTAGTGGCCAAGATTATTCTTTGACACTAGCGCAGTAAACAAAACAAAAAAGCCCCGGCCGACTTTCGTCGGCCGGGGCTTTTTTTTGAATTCGTGAAAAGAAAATGCCCCGTTCCGATGTTTGCCCGTGCCGGCCCCAGGTCATCGGGGCGGTACGGGGCATCAGAACGGGGCAGAGTGCTTTTCAAAACGAAGAGACGAGGTCAGACCGTCGCGAGCGGCACAGTCTCGGCTGGAACCGACGCTTGTGGCACTTCTTGTGGGTGATCTTTGACATACTTCATGTTCGCTCGGTCGAAATACGGATTCCAGACCCCCTCATGCACCTGAAGTTTCTCGCAGAGATTGATGATCGAGCGAAAGCGATCATCCAACTCGTCGATTCCCGACTTGTCATCGGGACAATCGCGCTGTTTGCAAACCAGCAGGAAGGTATTGAAGTCCAGAAACTTCCTGCAGGCGTCGCAAAACTGCTCATCGGTGACCCTGGCGATCATGAAGATGCCGTCGGGCAAGGTCGAGATGTCCACCCCTGGAAACAGGAGTCTCTTGAAGAATACGCTGTTCTTAATCAGCAAGGCGTCGAGCTCTTGCAGAGTTTTGACGAACGGCTGGGTGCTGGTCTCGTAACCGTAGATAGCGGCAAGAGCCACGGCGCTCAAACCCAAACCCACGACGATGCCCGTCCAGACAGAGGAGAAACCAATGCTCGCCAGCAGGAAAAAAAGAGCGAGCAGGGACAACACGAGCATCAACAGCGCCTGCTGTGATCTATAGTAGTCTGACCGCAGATATTCGGCTGGGTCCCACACGGCACCGTTATACTGCGATCGCCAACCCCTCATCAAGATAGAGTTTGGGAGGAGGCAGTTGATGATGATTGCTCTCAAATGAACCTCCGAGAGGAAGTTCCTGGTTTGAACGAGTTGCATATACTGTCGATGTGCTTTCTCCGTCAATGTGTTTCTTGGACTGAATGGGGGTTTGGGCCCATCGAACCGTTTTTGGGACGGCCGACGTTTTCATGGTTCCAAGTCAGAAATAATGACGGATTATTTCTGATGTAGACACTATAACAAATTCCGGCTTATGTCAATTAAGCGTACGTGTTTTTGCAATAAACTCTCCAAGCTATCCATATACAGATATTACATGCGGTCGTGTATAATAGCTGTATATGGGAAATCTTGAAAAAGATTCGCGAAGACGAACGCGCAAAGGAAATATTGAGCGGGCCGTTCTCAACACCGTTGCGGCGGCGGGAGTGTTGAGTGTTGCACTGCTTGCCCCCAACGCACTCAAAATGCTTGGGGTAAAAAACTGGGCCGGATGGAGCCGACAAAAAGAGGGGGTGGCGGAAGCGAGAAAGCGACTGATAAAAAATGGTTTGCTGGAATATAAAAATAATTCCCTGATGGTAACCGTAAAAGGGGAAGCGAAGTTGCGACATCTTGAACTGCTGAATTTCAGATATCCAAAACCGAAGCGATGGGACAAAAAGTGGCGCCTGCTAATTTTTGATATTGCTGAGAGTAAACGAATATTGAGAGATAAAGTCAGATTAACTTTGCAAGCAATTGGTTTTGTAAAACTGCAACACAGTGTTTGGGCATATCCCTATAATTGCGAAGACCTGATTGCGCTTTTGAAAACCGATTTTCGTGTCGGCACTGATCTCTTGTACATCATTGCCGACAACGTTGAAAACGACGCGGTGTTGAAAAAATATTTTGGGTTGCAGTAAAAGGCACGTTCCAAGGTGTCGCGCGAACGGACAGGTAGAAACCGAGTAGAAGCTTGGATCTCTCTAAAAAACACAGAACTCCCCGTCTACAGACATTGCATGCGGTCGCATGTAATGTCTGTAGATGGGTGGGGGGGGTTGTAGCAGGGATAAGAGGTGTAGTAGGGACACTAGGCGTAACAAGGTAGAACGATTGTAGACAACTAGCGGGTAACAAAGACGGGGCGTTTTATTTTTTATTGTGGAAATCTCTTTTACCGTTTGCGATTATGGAAATTCTTATGAATCTCCCGCAGGCGGCTATCGGTAATATGCGTGTAAATCTGAGTGGTATTGATACTGGCGTGGCCGAGTAGCATTTGGACCGAGCGGATATCGGCGCCGTTAGAAAGAAGATCGGTGGCAAAGCAGTGGCGAATTACGTGTGGCGTCACTTTTTTGGAAATACCGGCCACAATCGCATAGTGCTTCACAAGCCTTTCTACTGATCGGCGAGTCAATCGCAAATCTTTTTTCGATGCCGGATCAACGCTTACCTGCACAAAAAGAGCGTCATCGACATCAGTGCGCTTGGCAACATACTGCTTGAGCGCCTGACGAGCCGAGTCCGAAAGAAAGACCACCCGCACTTTTTCGCCCTTGCCTCGCACCGAAAATTCATCAGAACGCAGATCGAGGTCACGCGATAGGGAACAGAGCTCGGATACGCGGAGACCGGTTGAAAACAAAAGCTCCATGATAGCCCGATCACGAAGTGATTTTATGTCATCACCTTTCGGTGCATCCATCAATCTTCGCAGTTCATTTCCCGAAATGAGATCGAGTGCACGCTCAGAAGTTTTTGCCAGCTCAATATGTTCTGGCGAAATGGTTTTCACATCACGCTTAGCCAAATATTTCAAAAAAGCTCGCAAGGCGATTAGATAATAATTTTGGGTTTTCTTCTTGAGCGTGTCGCCGGTCGGCTTGTTGTTGCCGGTCGATTGGCGGTTGAGCCAGAGGCGATATTCGCGCAAAAGTTCATCCGTAATCTTGGCCGGATCGGTAATTTTGGCAAAAACTAGAAACCGCTTCAAGTAGTGGTCGTAATTTTCCACCGTTTTTACGCTTCGACCACGTTCGATTTCAATATATTCCAAAAATTCTTGTTTGAGAATCTTGAGGTCTTTCATTCATTCTATTATATCAAATGTCGCACAATATTTTATCCAAAATGAGCATGGCGAGGCAGGAAGAGAAGGAGTATTGACATAAAACTACTTATATGCTAAGCTTCTTTTCGGCAATAAACAGAATGGCTCTTCGAAATAAGTAGGTTGCGTCGCCTCATAAGCGAGCAATGATCCTGCCTTTTCAGGAACCCGCCACTACAGACAACACCGCCATGAGCACACAAACCGCCGCAAAAACAGCCTCCCAGACCAAAAACCAGACGAAAGCCGCGCTCCTCGAGCAGATCGCGAGGCTGACCGCCGACCTCGGGACCGCGCAGAAAACCGTCACGGACACCAACACGCGGGTCCGCGAACTCGAGGCCTCGAATCGGGAACAGTATGCCGAGAATCGCCGGCTGACGGATGATCTCAAGCTCCAGACCAAAAAGTTCGAGGATCAGGCGAAACGCCACGCTGCCTGTCACGAACGGACGGCCATTCAACTCGCCGCGGGCCGCGCCGAGCAAGAGGGCGCCGCGAACGCGTTCAGTCGCTCGCTCGAAGTCGTCATCGCGAACCTGGGCAAGAAGGCGTCGTCGCCCAAGAGTAGCCTGTTCGGCGAGATGCCGGCGGGACTCGCACTCCTGATGAGCATGGCGGAAAGCGGCCCTTCGGCTGAAGACGCCTTCGCCGACCTGCGCCGGCATCTCGAGACCGCCGGTGGCGGCCACTAAGCCGACGACAACCTACAAACCTCACAGCCGCTCGACGCACGTCGAGCGGCTTTTTCTTCTCAATTTTTCTCACGGTACCCCGTGACTGAAAAATTGAGGACATCGCGCTTACCGACTTCATACCTGGTGCGATGCAAACTAATTAGCTTTTAATCCTTTTAATTTTGTCGAAAGAAAAATGCCAGTTCCGGATTGCTCCGCGCTGGCATTTGAGAAGGAAATAGGTTACAGATCAAACAAAAGCTCGATCTCGGCTACCACACCTCTCTTTGGACATTTATAGCTACATCCTGCCTCCACAAGCTTTAGCGAAATTTCAGCACTGGTAGAAGAAGCGAGCATAGGACCAGTAAAACCAGCTGCCCGAAACTCATGGACCAGAGGAATCGTTGATACATCACCTGGCATAAATCCGTCCATCACGATCAGCGCAAGGCCCGAGTTAGCGTGGAACATTATTCTTGCCTGTTCAATGGAAAACGCGTGAAGAAGGGCCACACGATCATCCAAAGCCCGACAATAGCCACTCTGAACAACCCGGTCATCCTCCACAATCAAAACTTTTTTCTTGTTCATAAGCTTGTGTTTCAATGATTTGCTGGCCCTATTAAGCCAAAAAACCCTAATTTATGCAAGTTTCAGGCCAAGATAGGCGAAAACCCAATTTATATAGAAAAGGCTTGCAAAATAGAGTGAGGTGTGATATCATTAACCCACAATGCTTACAAAAACCAAGAAACAGCGAGCTATCAAGGTAGTTGCCATTCATGACAAAGATACAGGCTCATCAGAGGTTCAAATTGCTTTATTGACCAAGAAAATCGAAGCTCTAGCATCCCATCTCAAGAAAAACGCCAAGGACAAGCACTCACGCCGAGGTCTTCTCTCAATGGTTGCTGATCGCCAAACGCACATGAAGTATTTGGAGAACAAAAGCTCAAAGCGATACAATTCGGTTGTGAAAAAGCTTGAACTCAAGAAAGTTTAGAGTGGATTCAAGATTTTAAAACTTTTCCCAGCACCTATTTTGCGGGAAATGACTTGTGATACAATAAAACCAGTGTAAGGTTTAATTTTTTATAATAAATACTATTTCATTTAGGTGAAATAGGTGCTGGATGATGATTTTGTAAAATTTCATCCTCGCAAAGCTCGATTTCAATTAACAAAATCAATCATATGGGAGTAATTAAACACAAAGAACAGAGAGTCGGGATTTTTATAGACACGCAAAATCTTTATCACACAGCACGCAATCTATACAATGCGCGAGTTAATTTCGGCCAAGTAGTCAAAGATGCTCTAGCGGGGCGCGCACTCATTCGAGCCGTCGCGTATGTAATCACGACAGAATCAGGAGATGAAAAAGGCTTTTTCGACGCACTTGAGAAAGTAGGGATCGAAGCAAAAACCAAAGATTTACAGATTTTTGCCGGCGGTGCTAAAAAAGCCGACTGGGATGTAGGGCTTGCGGTGGATGCTATCAAACTCGCGCCAAAACTCGACGCGGTTATTTTAATATCAGGAGACGGCGACTTCGTACCGCTCGTTGAATACTTACAAGTACATGAAGGATGTCAGGTGGAGGTGGTCACATTCGGTAAATCAGCGTCGGGCCGCCTGAAAGAAGCGGCCGATGAATTTATTGACTTGGACGAAAATCCTCGCAAATATTTGATGGGCGGAGTAAACCAGAGAAGGGAACGCTCGACACCTCGTCCAGCATCACGCCCAATCGCAAACGAATAAAACTCGCTCGCAACACTTCCCAAGAACACGGATAACCCCCGCCAGCGCGGGGTTTTCCTATGCTCGTTTCGCCACAGTCAAGAGCCTTTCGCGAATACACTCAAGGTCATTGACTGACCAGCTGGCTCAACTCCGCAATGTTCATGGGAAGTGTTGCTCGCTCGACGATGAAAGAGGGAAAACGAGCGCAAGCCTTTTCCAAAACAACGCTCGCTCGTTAAGGAAAGAAAAAAGCCCCGACAAACTCGGGGCTTTAGACATTGTGCGATCTATTTTTGTCAATACAGAGAATCTCTTTGATAGGCCGTCACAACATCCGGGTGCAGAGCGATCGAAAAAAGGTTCAAGCAAGGGGGGTTTTGACAATTAATCACACCGACACCCGCCACATTAGGATCGCCTCGGCGGATTGTGCTGTCAAAACCAACCAGCGCGCCTCGCCAGATGGTAGCCGCAGGTCGCTTAGTGTCACCGAAACAGAAAAAAGAAAAGTTTTTGCAATGTGGACACAAAAACCCGTGTTCATCGGCGCAGGGCATTTCTGGAGTCGGATGTATGCCCCAACTAGACCAATGGATCGGCTCTGATCTGACAGGGCTGAGGATTAACGATGAAGATGCTGCGTTTCGCATAATTGAAAAGTTTTGAAGTGAACAAATTTAAAACCAAAACCACAATCAGTATGTTCATAAAGCCGATTTTTGTCAAAGTGGCCGATGTTTGGAATTTTTGCTACACTGGGCAACATTACAAGCCTGTAGCTTTGGATAGGTAGGCCTGAACAATCGTTCAAGTCTAAAATCTGAAGCTACTTTAAAATTGGATGGACGAGTATTCGTAGCAATTCGTATATTCGTACACATTCGTATATTTGTATATGCGCAAGCAAGAATACTCGATTGAACTTGGCGGGAAAACTTTAACAGCAACCTTTAGCGACCTAGCCGAGCAAGCCAACGGCTCAGTGCTTATTCGCTATGGCAACACTGTTTTCCTTGCCACGGCAGTGATGTCGAAAGGGCAAAAGGACGGAGACTGGTTTCCACTCACTGTGGACTACGAAGAGCGTTTTTACGCAAGCGGAAAAATTCTTGGTAGCAGATTTGTGCGACGCGAAGGACGACCGAGCGAAGAGGCGATTTTGTCCGGTAGAATTGTGGACCGAACCATTCGTCCACTTTTCGATCAACACATCAGATACGAAGTACAGGTGGTAATCACGGTGCTTGCCGTAGACGAGGACGACCCAGATGTTTTGGGCGTCATCGGCGCCTCTCTTGCACTTGGAACCTCAAATATTCCTTGGAATGGCCCTGTTTCAGCGGTACGAATTGGAATGGAAAAAGGTAAAGATGGTTTCATAATTAATCCGACCTACAAGGTGCGTGATGGCGCCGATTACTGCGCGGATATTCTTGCTTGTGGAAAAGATGGGCACATCAATATGATTGAGGTTGGTGGAAAAGAAGTTCCAGAAAAAACCCTCATGGCTGGACTTAAAAAAGCCTCGGAGGAAATAGAAAAATTGCAGGAATTCCAGAAAAAAATTATTGCTGAAATTGGTGTCACCAAAAAAGAGGTGCCTGTGCCTGAAATGCCTAAAGAACTTGTATCCCTTTTCAACGAGCACATTGAGAAAAAATTACCTGAATCAGTGATGTCGGGCAAACCGGGACATGACGCGATTTACGAAATAAAAGGGGAGTGGATGGAGTTGTTCAAGGCTACTTTTCCTGAAATAAAAGCAGCTTTTGCCGACTCATATTTTGAAGAAAAGGTGAATGAAATAATTCACAGAGAAGCTGTGGAAAATGGAAAAAGACCAGACAGTAGAGGGATGGATCAGTTACGACCGCTATTTGCACAGGCAGGTGGCATTTCACCTATACTTCACGGCTCTGGAATTTTCTATCGTGGAGGAACACATATTTTTTCCGCGCTGACTTTGGGAGGCCCTGGAGAATCACAGGTGGTGGAAGGGATGGAATTTCAAACAAAAAAGCGATTCATGCATCACTACAATTTTCCTCCGTTCTCGTCTGGAGAAACAGGGAGAATTGGTTCGACCAACAGACGAATGATCGGCCACGGCGCACTTGCGGAAAAAGCATTATCGGCTGTTTTGCCACCAAAAGAAACTTTCCCATACACTATTCGTCTAGTGTCAGAAGCGTTCGCGTCCAACGGCTCGACCTCGATGGGTTCGGTCTGCGGTTCTACTATCGCAATGATGGATGGAGGAATTCCAATTACCGCGCCAGTTGCCGGTATCGCGTCCGGACTCATGATGAAGAATGAAAAAGAATACAAGGTGCTCACTGACATTCAGGGGCCAGAGGACCATCATGGTGACATGGATTTTAAAGTTGCTGGTACGACAGCGGGGGTTACTGCAGTGCAAATGGATGTGAAAGTTGGAGGTATTCCACTGCATATTCTTGAGGAAGCATTTGAAAAGGCGAAACAAGCCCGGCTTCAAATTCTCGAGGTGATTACAAAAGAAATTGCACAACCTCGCGCTGACATTTCACCAAACGCACCGAAAATTTTGGTTATAAAAATCAACCCAGACCAAATTGGTCTTGTTATCGGAAGCGGCGGCAAAACCATAAATGAAATCCGAGATACAACGGGGGTTACCGGAATTGATATCGAGGAGGATGGTACCGTCTTCATCACTGGTAAAGACGGAAGCGCGGAAGCGGCGAAGAAAATTATTGAGGACATGACTCGAGAATACAAACCTGGTGAAAAATTTATTGGTACTGTTGTAAAAATTGCCGAGTTCGGAGCATTTGTTTCAATCAGTCCAAACGCTGACGGACTCGTTCATGTTTCAGAAATGGCAAACTTTAGAATTGATCGAGTAGAAATGTACCTTAAGGTGGGCGACAAAGTGCCAGTGGTAGTAAAAGAAATAGATAAAGAGAAGGGGCGGATTAAATTGTCAATAAAGGACGCTGATCCTGATTTCATTAAGCGCAAAGCCGCTTAATGAAATAATTTCTAAATTATAATTTCTAATTTCTAAAAACCCTAGGATCATTTGGAAATTTCATTAGATATTAGGACTTAGAAAGTAGAAATTTATTTTGAAACTTGGCTCAAGCGAATTTATTTGCGACAATGTAACTATGCCAGACAGCCAAGAAACACAAGACTCGGCGCCCAAGCCTCTTCGCACATATCAAAGCGACGTTGAAGCGATCCTAAAAGAAGGTGACGGATCATTTGCAAAAATCGCAATCGCTGAAAGCGAACGCCAAGCTCGTGGTGGTTTTGCCCCGGAGGAAGTGGCGACGCCAAACCATAATCGCCTCATCGTTGGGATAAGTGTTACGCTTATTGTTATAAGTATTGGAGTACTGTCGGGGCTATATTTTTTTAGGGACGCTTCAAAAAATCCTGTAGAAATCTCTGGACCAAAACCATTGATCGTAACTGATGCACAAAAAAATTTAAATATCGCTTTCCTTACTCGTGACCAAATTATTAATACACTTATACGAGAGCGGGATAGCAACAGTGCAACTCTATCATCAATAGTTGGTATTCAATTAAATGAGGGGGCGGGGGAAACTGCCAAGGCTGTGACCACTAAACAATTTTTAGAAGCGCTAAACATTGAGGCACCAGAGGAACTCGCTAGAACACTGAATGATAATTTTATGCTCGGAATCTACGCGCTAAACAGGAATCAACCTTTTCTAATATTGAAAACCAGTTATTACCAAAACGCCTTCGCGGGAATGCTCGAATGGGAAAAAACCTTGCGGGCTGACATCGGCTCTATTTTTATAGTCCCTGAACCGGCAGCCTTCGCGTCCACCAGTGATCAAATCACCAGCAGAAGTAATTTATTTGAGGATGTCGTAGTAAAAAACAGGGATTCCAGAGCTATTCGCGGGGAAAGCGGAAAAATAATTTTCCTATATTCTTTTGCTGACAAAGAGACGATAATTTTTACCACAAACGCAGACGCCCTAGAAAAAGTGGCGGCACAGCTCTTAGCGGGTAAACTAGTACAATAAAAAGAAAGTTGATATGATGTAATTATGGAAAATACACATATAAAACATTTCGAAGGGCTCCTAAAAAATGAACTGTCGATCTTGGAGCAAGAACTAAAGAGCATTGGCCAAAGGAACCCCAGGAACCCAGCTGATTGGGAGGCGAAACCAGATCTAATGGACACCATGCCTGCCGATTCAAATGAAGTAGCAGACAGCATTGAATCATACGAAGAAAATACTGGCATACTAAAGCAACTTGAAATTCGTTTTAACGAAGTAAAAAAAGCACTCGAAAGAACAAAAAATGGAACGTACGGTCTCTGCGAAGTGGACCGGGAGCCAATTGAAACAAAAAGACTCGAGGCTAATCCTGCGGCTACTACATGTACTAAGCATATGAAATAAAGTTTTCAAAAACTTTATTAATTTCTAAATTATAATTTCTAATTTCTAAACCGGAGTCAAATTCGAATTTTATTAGACATTAGTAATTAGAAATTTATCCCATGTCTTTTTCAAAAGTCTACAGCGCCCAAACCACACTCTTATCGGCGCAAATTATTACCGTTGAAGTAGATCTATCAAAAGGTCTACATTCTTTTTCGATAGTTGGGCTTCCAGACAAGGGGGTGGAAGAATCGCGTGATCGGGTGTCGGCCGCTATCAAAAACTCCGGGCTACAGTCTCCGAAACAAAAGAATCAGAAAATAACTGTTTCACTAGCTCCCGCTGACGTCAAAAAGGAGGGGCCGATTTTTGATTTAGCAATTGCGCTCGCCTACATACATGCCACTGAAGAGAATCGTTTTGAGGCTGAGGGGAAAATTTTTCTCGGAGAGCTCTCACTTGATGGAAAATTACGAAGAATAAATGGTGTGCTTCCTCTAGCCCGTCGTGCACGAGATGCCGGTTTCACAGAAATATACGTTCCGGAGGAAAATGCTCGTGAGGCCGCCCTGATAGAGGGAATAAAAGTTTTTGGTGTTAAAAGTCTTGAACAAGTATTGAACCATCTCGAAACACAAGCGCAACCTGACCATGTCGGTAAAATGATAGCGCATCAAGAAAAAACAGCTCCAAGCAAAAAATCAGAATCATACGAAGTAGATTTTTCAGATATAAAAGGTCAGGAGACGGCAAAAAGAGGGTTGGAAATTGCTGCGGCTGGTGGGCACAATATCGCAATGTTCGGACCACCGGGCACCGGCAAGACAATGCTTGCCAAAGCCTTCCGTCACATTATGCCGCCACTTTCTTTTGAAAAAATTCTTGATGTGACGGCAATACATTCCGTTGCCGGGATTCTAAAAGGGGATATGCTCGCTGAACCACCACTTCGATCACCTCACCACACAGCGTCCTATGTTTCACTTGTTGGAGGAGGAACTATACCGAAACCAGGAGAGGTTACTTTGGCTCACCATGGCATATTATTTTTAGATGAATTCGCAGAATTCGAGCGACGAGCGATTGATGCTTTGCGCGAACCACTTGAGGAGCGAGTGATGAGTGTGTCTCGAGCACGCGGGACAGTACAATTTCCAGCACGATTTACTTTGATTGCCGCCATGAATCCGTGTCCTTGTGGTAACCACGGCTCAACTGAAAAACACTGCGTGTGCAGTCCGATAATACTGAAACGATACAAAGATAAAATTTCTGGACCAATTATCGATCGAATCGACATCTGGCTTGAAGTGCCAAGAATTTCGCATCAAACTTTGTCGGCCAAATCTGGAATTGAAACCACAGATGAGGTACGAAAACGAGTCATCAAAGCCAGAGAGATTCAAGAAAAAAGATTTAAAAATCATAAGCGCGCAATTGATACCAACAGCGACATGAATGCGCGTGACATCAGCAACTTGATCGGGCTCGATGAAAAAGTTACAAAAACTTTAAATACATCGGCCGAACGCCTCGGACTGTCCGGCCGAGCCTATCACCGTGTCATCAAGCTCGCCCGCACCATCGCCGACCTCGACGGCGCGGAAAATATAAATGAGTCTCATGTACTAGAAGCGATTCAATATCGTCCAAGGCAGTTGACACAGTAGTGCAGGTTGCTGAATCAAAATGGGTTTACGTCGCGCTGCGGCAACAGAGGAGGCGCGACGTCCTCAATTGTTGCAACCGCGGAGTACCGTGGGCAAAATTGGGAACAAAAACCGCCCGGCTTTCGGGGGTTTTATTCTTAAATCCTAAATCTAAAATCTTGAATCCGAATCCGTTTTAGTACACCCTTGGCGTACTAAAACGGATTCTTGGCTCCTCGAACCTCAAAGTGTAAGTGCGCCCCCGTCGACTTACCCGTAGAACCAACGTAACCGATTACCTGACCTTGGAAAACATCCTGACCCTGATTCGCAATATTTGCGCTCATATGAGAATAAAGAGTTTGAGTTCCATTTGGATGCGCAATAACGACATACTCTCCGTAACCACCGTTCCAGCCATAATTTTTACTTACAATGACAGTACCCGCGGCAGCGGCCATAATCGGAGTACCATTTGGCGCGCCGAGGTCAATTCCGTTGTAACCATGTAGACCCTGTGTTCTAACATAAGCCGCGAGAGGCGCTCGATAATAACCTGAATAATTTGGACCTCCCGCTCCTCGAAGCTTGCTCGTCGGCTGAGAAACTTTCGGAGTAGCAATTTCTCCATCGGGAATAATGAGGGTGCTACCGACAGCCAAAGGTGAATCGGCTTTCAAAGCATTGAACTGAATGATTTCATTTGCATCAGCCTTGTACTTGATGGCAATAGTCTTAATAGTATCCCCAGTCTTAACTGTGTACTGTAAACCCGAAATAGGGAGGATAACGAGCTGATCACCTGGTCGCAAAGTGCTTGCGCTCACGTCATTGGCCCACATCACCGTACTAACCGAAACACCGAACATCTTGGCAATCTGAGAAAGAGTGTCGCCTTTGCGTACTACATAGATACTAATCTGATCTGAGTGGCTTTCTTCAATATCAACCATAGTACCGGAAGGTCCTGATTCAGGAAGAAGGGCACTGTCAGCAACAACAGTAATATCACCCCCACCTTTGGCCAAAATTTTGTTAGGGTTTAGAGTTGCCTGGGGTAGAACAATATTTTGAGATGTAACTACAGAAGCCACCTGTGCAGCCTCAACCTTGCCCAAAAACAAGCCAGACATCACCGATAAAATGCTAGCCTGAGCAAGGGAAGGCATGGTAAGTGTAACCACAGCAATTAGGAGCCTTGTATACAAAAGGCTCCTAATTGAGGATTTTATGGCCTTGTTGAGCCTTTTTTTGGATTTAGGCCAACAAGATATGAGAATGTCTTTTAAAATAAGCCTATATTCTTAGCTATTCTGCCGGTCATTCGGTAAAGTGGCTCTGTGAAGCCATATAAGGAAAATCACTCTTGCCTCTCTATACCTTTTATTATAGTCTTTCCTACCCTGAAGTCAACCTTTTAAATTACTCCTGTGGATAAGAATTGCTCGGTTAATTTCCTTCGCTGAAGCGCTTCGCAAGCTTGAAAATTGTGTCGGTTCGCTTGCGGTAAATTAAAAACTCCTCAAAGATTCGTCAAACAGTTTAATTTACTGGCTCACCTCGTAATTTTCTAAACTTGCTACGCTAACCTGCTCAGTAAATCAACCTCGCTTACGACAACTCCCTAAAATTCAGAAATTTTATGGAGTTGTAGGTCATGAGACCTTTAATAGTTTCGTTTAATTCGTATTTTCGTATATTATTCCTGCATGGAACATCTCACCGGGCTCAACGATCGACAAAAGGAAGCTGTCTTACAGACAACCGGACCACTTCTCATCATCGCGGGGGCGGGGGCGGGCAAAACGAAGACCATAACTCACCGGATTCTAAACTTAATCAAAACCGGCGTTGCCCCTAAAAGTATCCTTGCCGTAACATTTACCAACAAAGCTGCGAAAGAAATGCGAGACCGAGTGATGAAGCTCCTCGCCGAAGATAAAAGTCTCAATTTTCCCGTACCAAACTTTGAAACCTACAATTTCAACTCCAACATTCCTATAGTGAGTACTTTTCACTCGCTTGGCGTTCGCATCTTGCGAGAAAATTGTAAAACTCTAGGCATTCCGCTCCATTTTTCAATTTTAGACAAAGGAGACTCGATAAAATTCATCAAAGATGCGATGGACGAGGCTGGAGTGGACAGAAAAAGTTTTGATCCAGGCCTTATTCAAAATTTAATCAGCAGAGAGAAGGGAAATGGCATATCGTGTGCCCAATTTGAAGCAAAAGCTGGTTCTGAATACATTCCAAGTACCGTGGCATCGGTCTGGAAACGTTACGAGGCCATGCTCTCAAAAGAAAAAGCCTTGGACTTTGATGATCTTCTCCTAAAAACGGCAACCTTGCTTCGGGACAATTCCGTCGTGCGAGAACACTACCAAAACACTTGGCAATATATTCACATTGATGAATATCAAGATACCAACCGGGTGCAATATCTGATTGCGAAATATTTGGCCGAGAAAAACAAAAATATCTGTGTAGTGGGGGATATCGATCAGACAATATATTCTTGGCGAGGAGCAGACATAAAAAATATTTTGGGTTTCGAAAAAGATTATCCTGAGGCAAAAATGGTCATGCTCGAAGAAAATTATCGTTCCACCCAAACAATTTTGACCGCGGCCAACCGAGTAATAGCCAAAAATAAAGTCAGACGGGACAAAAATTTGTTTACAAAAAACGGAGAAGGGGAGCTAGTGGGCCTTCTCGAAGCTTATGACGAAAATGACGAAGCTCGTTTTGTCGCCTTGAAATCTAAACAACTAATTGAGGAGAAGGGCGTGAAAGCTTCTGAAATCGCAGTGCTTTACCGTGCCAACTTCCAGGGTCGGGCACTAGAAGAAGCGATGCTGGGAAATGATGTGCCATACCAAGTCCTCGGAATCCGTTTTTTTGAGCGCAAGGAAGTAAAAGATGTGATTTCTTATCTAAAAGCATCATTAAACGAGGAGGGTCTGTCAGATTTGAAACGAATTATAAATGTTCCCGCTCGAGGTCTAGGTAAAGTGACCATTTTGAAAATTTTCTCGGGGCAAGAAGAAAGTTTGCCCGAAACAACTCGAAAAAAAGTGGCGAGCTTTAGGGCCATACTCGCGGGCATTAAGGAAAAAGCCCTTACAGAAAAGCCGTCACAAACTATCCGGCATATCATAAAAGAAAGTGGAATCGAGGCCGAACTACGCGCAGGAGGTAACGACGAAGCTGAACGATTGGAAAATATTAGAGAGTTAGTAACATACGCCAGCAAATATGATGTATTTGAAAAACCAGAAGAGGGGATACTGCGCTTTATTGAAGAAGCGGCGCTCGCTTCCGATCAGGACGAACTGATGAAAGGGCACGAAGCGGTGAAACTAATGACGGTGCACGCGGCAAAAGGGCTCGAGTTTGAATATGTTTTCATCACGGGTCTTGAGGCAGACTTGTTCCCTCACAAAAGGCATGACGGCGGCAAAATTGACGAGAGACAGGCGGAGGAAGAACGGAGACTTTTCTATGTGGCCTTGACGCGGGCCAAGAAAAAATTGTACCTTTCATATGCAAGTATTCGGACCATTTATGGTTCAAAGCAGATCAATGTACCGTCAGAATTTGTGTTTGATATAGATGATGAGCTCATTCAGAAAGAAGAAGCGTTTGAGGGAGGAGGTAAGATAATTTATTTAGATTAAGAAATCCAAATAAATAATTCCTAATGTCTAAGTACTAATTTCCAAAATCAATGTTTCAAAAGAAATCATTAGGACAAAATTTTCTTAAATCAAAAAAGGTTCTCTCGGATATTGTTCAGGCTGGAAAAATACAGCCAGGGGAAACTGTTTTGGAAATTGGTCCAGGGGAGGGGTCACTTACGGAAGTATTACTATCGGCCGGTGCAAAAGTTGTAGCTGTGGAAAAAGATCGTCGACTCATTCCAGTACTTAAACAAAAATTTGCGAAGGAAATTGCTAATGGCTCACTCACATTAAACGAGGCCGACATTCTTGACTTTAACCCCTCTTCTTCCCTAAAAGCTAGCAGCTACAAGCTAATAGCTAATATACCCTACTACATTACCGGCATGATTTTAGAAAAATTCTTATCTGGGGAAAATCCGCCAACACTCATGGTGCTTATGGTACAGAAAGAAGTTGCGGAAAGAATTATGGCTCGAGATGGGAAAGAAAGTATTCTTTCAATGAGCGTTAAAGTTTATGGGACGCCGCGATATGTCGGGACAGTAAAAGCAGGCAATTTTGTCCCGGCGCCAAATGTCGATTCCGCAATTCTTGCCATCGAAAATATTTCTAAGAAATTCTTCGCTGATGTCTCGGAAGAAAAATTCTTTGCCGTCATGAAGGCGGGCTTTGCGCACAAACGCAAACAACTCCTCGGAAATTTAAAAACAAATTGGCCAAACATTACAACGGAAACCCTGATCAAAATCGGCCTCAACCCAAAAATCCGCGCCGAAGATTTAACGCTCGAAAATTGGCTCGTACTGGCTAGAAACTAATGCTTTGGGTTACATTGTGAGCAGGCTCTAGATTGCCGAACTTCCGGTACCTGATCCAATCTGACCCTCAGACGGAAGACTGATACAGCTGTAACCAATGTACATCTGACACTGAGAACCTGAGGTGTACTCGCCCACAGCATTTAATGTAAAAGGAAGATTGTATCCCATATACATTTGCGTACCGGTGTAATAAGTAAGAAGCACTACGTATGTAGGAGGAAGTGGGGTGAGCGTAACCAACCAGTTACCACTACAAGTGCAATAAAAGGGAAACAAGATTCTGCCGCCAAAAGGAGTGCCTCCCAAAGCGTAAACCTTTTTACCCGCAAAAAACTCAGATAGTGTGTTGAGAAATTTTAAAAAACTTTGACCATCGTTAAACGAACTTTGGAGTCCGTACACAGGAACACCAGCTTTCTGCACAGCATCTACAAACTTTTCTTCAGGTTTTTGCACAAGGATATCTTTTTCAGCACCGTCTTTTATGGTCAACAACTGATCCCTGCTATATCCCTGTTTTACACCCACCTTATCGAGTGCCTGCAAAAAACTTGCCTGATCAAACTGTACCTTGTTAGTCACAGAAGCGGGTGCAACCAGTGGTGCCTTAGGGGTCTGAACAGTCGTCACAGGCAACACTGCAGTCGAAGCCGATGACTGTAGAGAGTTCATTTTTACCCTGGTCAACATCCCGACAAAACCAGTTCCCTGATAAAGGCCGGCAGGAATAAGCACCTCTGTTCTATATTTTTCCTGAAATCTTATAACCGCAAGCTTTGTTAATACTCCAAATCGCTCAGTCTCTTGTCCGGTTGAACCTGGGCCACTCATTGCAACAGCAGTATAAGAATCTTGATTCAAAAAGCGCTGCAACTCTAGTACCGCCTGACCGGTACTGCCAATCGACAAATTTTCGGTAAATGTATAGGCAAAAACAACAGAAGGGAAGAGTGTTGAAAGCAGAAAAAATCCTGAGAATAGTTTCATAGTAAAATAAGTATACTACAAATGCCTACTGTTATGCATTTTGAGGTAACTGTGGAGATGTTTTGGTATTTTATCTGATATAATTAAAGGCAAAGAGCGAGCGCTTCTTGTTGCTTCTCTGTATTTGTGTAATCAAATGACAACTCCCAGTAAAAAAATACTTCTCACTGCATCAGTCGCGATTGTTGTGATTGCAGGCCTGGTATTTTTTACCCAATTTCAATCAGAAATCACCTACACAGCTCCCGTAGCGAGCACCGCCACATCAACAGGCACTCTTGAAATAGACACCGATCAAGACGGCCTTAGAGATTGGGAAGAAGGATTGTGGAAAACAGACCCGATCAACCCTGACACTGACAGTGACGGTACAGAAGACAGCGCAGAAATTAAGCTAAACCGCGATCCGCTTTTGGCAGGCCCAAACGACAAACTCGACACTGACACGGTAGACAACAAAATCAACCCGGAAACAGAGGCCGACCTCACCGATACGGACAAGTTCTCACGCGAGCTCTTTGTGAAAATTATCGCCGCCGGTCAAGCCGAAAACCCGCCCACCGAAACGGACTTCCAAAACTTCTTAAATTCCACTATTCAAAACCAGGTCGTCACGCAAAAGGCGAGATCCTACACCTCAGCAGATTTTTCTGTGGACAACGAAGAAACGCCAGCAAAAATAAAGGCCTATGGCAATGCACTGGCTACAATTCTAAAAACTCCCCCTACTAAAAAATTTGAATACGAAATCAACATCGTAGAGAGAGCGCAAGAAAAAAAAGACCCAGAAATCTTGAAGCAACTAGAGCCGAACATAAGCGCTTACGCTAATCTTGAGAATACTCTGCTTAAAATGACAGTGCCTAAAAGCGCTCTGCCAGTTCATATAGCACTTACCAACGGCGCAGCTGGTATGGCATGGAGCATTACCGGGCTTTCCTATATTTTAACCGATCCAATAAAAGCATTACCCGGTGTTGCAGGGTATGGAGAAAATTTTCAGGCTTTTATCAAGAGTCTAGGTGGCTTCAATAAATATTTTATAAGCTCAAAAGTAATTTTTCAACAAAACGATGCTGGCTACCACTTCTTTGATGCGATATAATTAAGCAAAGGCAATCGACAATGGTCGAGGTGCCACAATTTCTCATGAACAAAAGTTGGAAACATCATATTCTAGTAACAATAATATCCTTACTCGTTGCTCTGCCGACTTTAGTTGGTTTTAGTGAAAAAGCAAACGCTGAAGCCACAGCGTGTTTGGCAGGAATCATCAGTGGTATTACCTCAGCAATGAGTGGTGGAATTGGCAATGTCGCTACTGTCCCCGTAGGCGACTCCGCGACTCTAAACTCGACCGCGCAGACCTCTGGACAAACAACAGGATCTACAATCCAACGCTGTGTAGTCGAACCGCTCGTTACCGTGATGGCTCGCTCACTTCTTGAAAACTTTACCGCCCAGACAGTGCGTTGGATAAACTCAGGATTTCAGGGGAGCCCTATGTATGTCACCAACATTCAAGGGTTCTTTGGCGATGTCGCCGACCAGGCAGCTGGACAATTCATTGCTGGTCTTGGACCAATTGGCCAAATGCTCTGTAGTCCATTCGATCTTCAACTTCGCCTATCACTCGGCCTACAATATTCCTCAAATTACCGGCAGCTTATTGGCTGTCGACTCTCTGACATCCAAAACAACGTCCAAAGAGCCTTCACCGGAGGTCAATTCGGAAGAAACGGCTGGGACAACTGGATTAATCTTACCGCTACACCACAAAACAACATTTACGGTTCTTACTTGAAAGCCACAGAGGCAATCGACCTGAAAATCGGTAATACTCAGATTAGCCTTGGCAAACAACTTGATTTCGGCAAAGGCTTTCTATCATCAAAAGACGCAAACGGAAACATCACAACACCAGGATCAATCATCGAGGGCCAGCTCGACAAGACCTTGTACCAACCTCTACAAAACATCGGCCTGGCAAAGGATATTGATGCAATCTTGAATGCGTTGGTAGGACAAATGATAAACCAAGTTATGGGTGGTATTGGTGGTCTCATGGGGGCAAGCAACTCGTCCGCTGGTGGGGGACAGTCTGCTGTAGACCGGGGTATCAATCAGACAGTGACCGCTCTAATGCAACAAAACAGCCAATCACAAATTTTACCGTCTGGTTTTATTATGAATACAGGTACGGGAACACTAAATCCTACAGGAAGCGCTACTGGACCGACCCCAATATCATTCTGCTATCAGTTCAGTCAAAACATTTACGGCACCAACGCCGACCCACAAAGACCTGGTGATGTCTACGTAAAAGTAAACGGAGTGACAAATCCAAGCGCCCTTCAAACAATTACCTCTAAAATTGTCAACGCAACAACTGTTCCTTGGACCGTTTCTGACTACAACAGTATTTATACATACTGCCAAAACGTGAACCGAACATCTGTATTAAGTGCCGGAACTAACGCCTTTACGGGCCAGGTAGAAGATATCATTGGTAACCAAGCGTCTTCCACCCCAGCAAATCCAACACTGACAAATCAAAACTTAACCAGACTCCCCGGAGTGACAGCTAAACAATCCAGTACATACCTAGGCTGGAATTATTACCCAGAAGCCAGAATCGCAATTGATGGTCAGACCTACGGTAGCTCAAACTATGGCTTAGCTATGACGCAAGCTCGAGCGGATCAATGGTGGCAGGTGGATTTGGGTAACACTAAACAAATCGGTACGATTAAAATATATCGCGAGCCAAACGGTAATTACTTGAGCTATCCGTTCCATGTATTTGTGTTAAACAGCGACCCAGATGATGTGCCGCTCGACGCGTTTTTGGTTGGCAGCGCCCAAAATACAGTTGTATCTCACACTTTTGTTCCCGACCCGACTGCCATGACTGCTTTCGGCACAAACGGTAGCAACTTCATGACCCTAAACTTGGGTAATGTTTCTGGGAGATTTGTTCGCGTTACACAATCTGTTGGAAGCTATGTCGGTCTGGCGGAAGTAGAGATATTTTCGCCGACAACTGGAACTAGTGCGGGAGGCCCAGCTCAACCACCTATATACTTTTCGTCTCCAGAAATTGACCGGACAGCAACACCTTTGAGCCGAATGGGTACATTTGAAAACTCGGTATTCCTAGTAGCAAACGAGGATCTGTCCGACCTAAGGGCTAAAATGACAATTGCCAAAATTGGTTATAGCTATAACCAAGGGGTGCCGGGATTCCCTACAATCTTTAGAACCTTAAATGTCACCTCAACTCGAGTGCAGACCTCAGAACAAATTGAAAACACAGACATAGTAGTACTAAATACCATCGGGTGCGGTGGGTGGCAGCAAACCTGTAACGGGAAAATAAACCCAATATTTGGACTCAACAACCTGCTCAACCCTGTCACTTATGACCAAGCCTTATCAGTAGTTGCGGGACAACAAATTCAAATGGTGCAAAGCGGTATTATTTCTAGCCTTGCCACTTCAGGCACTTACAGAATTACACTAGACATTACGACTGCTGGCGGGAGTCTTCTGGCCAGTCAAAAAATAACGTTCAGTATTCAATAACAAATGAGCAATAAGCAGTTTATTAAGAAAATATTCCTAGGAATTCTGTTTAGTATTATTTTACTCGCGCCCCTAGGTAATGGGGCGGCGGTTTTTGCCCAAACAACTGGTTTTAACCCTCTCGAAGGAGGGGTAGCCGACCCTGTAGATCCTGATTTTCAAGATGGGGGGCAGTACGACCCTAACACCGTCCCATCAACACCTAACCAGGGTGGTCAAGCTGGTGCAAGCGATAACAAGACCAACCCAAAACCTGGCCCACAAACGCAGGGTTGTATAAGAACCACTCTGGGAGTGATGAGCGGAATCAATATTAATGCCTGTGTCGGACAGCTTCTAAACCTCTGGATGTGGCTCGTCGCGTGGTCACTATTTCTCGCGGGCCTAATTCTAGACACGTCGCTCTATTTCACCATCCACCTAAAAGAACTCATGGCTAGTGTGCCGACTGTCAGAATAGGCTGGACAATTTTTCGAGATCTCTCAAACATCTTCTTCATCTTTATTCTCCTGTGGGTGTCAATTGGTACAATCTTGGGTATCGTTGGTGGCAAAACCAAAGAAATTATCGTCAATTTAATTGTGGTTGCGCTTTTAATAAACTTTAGCCTTTTCATAACCCAGGCTGTAGTAGACGCTTCAAACATTGTGGCTATTCACTTTTACAATCTAATCGTACCGGCACCCAATGGATCAAATTTAAATCCATTCGGTAGTGGTAGCTTCTCTGGAGCATTCATGCAGGGTCTAAAAATCCAGACAATATATGACCCATCAGGGACCGGAGCTGGGGCAGTGGGCACAGGTGTTGGTGGGGCCTTTGATGTATTGCTTAAAGGTGCGAGTGGTACGGCACTAGACATACTGAAAATTATCTTTATGGGTGTTTTCGGCAGTATTCTCATGCTTACCGCGGCTTATGTTTTCGTTGTGGCTGCAGTTCTGTTTATCATCCGTATTGTCGTGCTTATGTTCTTAATGATGCTCTCACCTTTAGCGTTTTTATGCTTCGTTTTACCAGCAACCGAAAAATATGCTGAGGAGTGGAAAGAAAAACTTATTAGCCAATCGTTATTTGCGCCAATCTATCTCGCACTATCCTTTGTTGTGGTGAAAACAATACAAACCCCTGAATTTCAGGCGATTCTAGCATTAAACACGGGTGTTGGACCTGGTGGGATCTTCACATCAGCCGGAGGAATACTTATAAACTTCCTTCTTTTAATTGGTTTAATGGTTGGTTGTATTTTTGTCGCCAAGAAAATGGAGGCTGTCGGAGAGGAACTTGCGCTGGGTGCGGGGTCAAAGTTTATTACAAGCGCCTTGCAAGGCAAGCATCTTTCGGCACCCTTCAGTGGAGCAGCTTACGGCGGTAAATGGCTCGGTGAGAAACTTCAAAAGAATAGTTTTACAAAAAGTTTTGGTGAAAAACTATATACCGGATCAATGGCTCTAGATAAAACGACAGAGTCAATGAGAAAAAAGATTGACATGAATGAGCTTGATAAGAAATTTGGGGAAAGTGGCTTTGGAAATACATCTCTCGGTAGTTTACTTCGCGAACAAACAACAGGCAGAATAACCCATGCCAAATTCGGCGGAGAGGAATCTCTGCATGAAAAACATGAAGAAGATATAAAACGACAAGAAAGGCAGGATGAGATTGGAAAAAAGAACTATGCGCTGCAGCTTTCCGAAGAAGCAAAAAAGGCCCTGAAAGACTTTGAGGAATCGAAAATAGTAAAAAAGCCTTCGATTGCTGATTTTACTGATGCCAATAACATGTTTGACCCGGTAGGTTATGATAGGGCAGCACAAAAGATGGAGGACGAGCGAAAAATAAAAGAGGCGGAGTTGAAAAAGATATCCGATGAAGCCGAGGCGAGTTATGCTACAGCAACTGGCTTTATATCACCACAGGGTTTTGCAGAAATGGGTGAACATGACATACATTCCTTGGCAAAACATGCCAGCCTTGGCCAAATTGACGCGGTAATGAAATCAACAGAGTGGACACTTGATGAGAAGAGAGAGATGCTTGGGCCTAAGTTCGATTCGTATGTTTCTGAATTTAAGGAACTCGATAAAAAAACCGATGCGTACGAAGCAGATCAAAAAGAATTGGAACGACTTATCGTTGCAGGAGAGATCAGAATTGATGGTGAAGACGGAAGTGTCATTGAGGACGCAACTCAAAAAATTGTTGGCGGCAATATAGAGGTAAACGGCGTTATTAAATGCAAAAAACCGGTTGCGCCAGGTCTGCCTTCCCACCTAAAGGGTTGGGCCAGAAACGACATGACAGTTCATGGATATGAACTTTTGTACCAATTAGTGCCCGGGGCTTTAAAAAGTCGCTCACTGATTGGAGCGACTCGACACGGCTTTACACACAAGGAATTAAGATTCAATAACAACTTAAGTTACGCCGACAGAAACGAACTTTCACTTATAAAAGATGTGAAAATTAGAAGGTTTACTGACAAAAAAGATCCTAATTTCTTCGCGTCAAATACTGATGACGAACGACAGATAGCTTTCAATGAAGCGAAGGCTGAGGCTCAAACGCTTTTGGCAGCTATACCAGGAGCTACAGATGAGCAAAAATCTGCAATTTGGGATAAAGAGTGGGCAAAGGCAAGATCAAAACACCTTCAAAGAGATGTTATTATTGAAAAGGGTATGAAGGAGTGGGCGTCGGGACGCAGTGCAGATGAGATTGCGGCGGCAAGAGGTATATTCAGAAACTCGGCGGCACTACACACCCTTGTTGACAAAGGAATCGCAGGAAAGTGGGAGGGTAAAGACTCAGAAGATATCGTCTTTTTGCTACGAGATCTTGTTAGGTCATACAAAGCAGAAAAGGAGGGTAAGGGTGTAATGACATTGGAAAATCGTAAGGCCCTTGAATCAATCCTATATGATCCTCGCAACAAAATGCAGATACCCACACTCACCGAATCAGAGATCAGAAAAGGGGTGGACGATGTTGGGGGGGCTTCGGGTAATGGTGACGTAGCCGAACTTGAAACTTTACTCAAGCAGCTGCGAAAGAACCCGCCAAGACCAAATTTAAAGCTAGACTCAGCAATAGACCAACTATAATTGCTTTGGGAATGTAGAAACGAAAATAGTAAAGCATAGAAAATGCCCATGTCATACACAGATCAAAAAGAAAATCTTAATAAAACCGTCTGGCGATTAGTACCGAACGCACCGTCGGTTTTATCTGATGACCCCGATTTCCTGATAGAAGAGGTCAGTGAGGTTTTCAACCTAACTATGGGAGAAATCGGTGAACTTTGCGAACTTGTCAGACAAGTTATCACAAAGGAATTGCCGGTTGAAAAATTTGGTGAGGGCTTGAAAGAAAAACTGGACGAAGAGAACCGATCAAGAGTAGGGGAGATCGTGTGGGAAGTGAATGACAAAGTATTCGTAAAGCTTTTGCCAGTACTCGGGATGAAGGCGTTACCAATCGTAGCAAGACCAGCCGCACCAGTAGCACCTGTTACCGAGCCAGCAACAACCCCAGAAGTAACAAAAACCCGTCCATCTGATGGGCCGACCTCTTCATCTCAAACCGCACCAGTTTTCCAAACAACTAAAAGCTCACAACTAAAAACCGCTCTGCCTGTCCCTCCCCGCACCGTCCCGCTATCAACTAACAACTATCAACTAAAGACTGTCTCTAACCCTTACCGCCTACCGACAGCTCCTCCCACCTTTGCCGCCCCAGTTTCTCAGCTCTCCTCCCCGCTCCCGACCCCTAAACCATCAACTGTCGACTATCAACCACCAACTAATACTGTCACCCCGACCCCAATCATCCCGAAGCCTCGCCCTCAATTTATCGCTCCAAAACTATCCTCCCCAGTCTCTACCCGGGCCAATTTTTCTCCCTCCAAGCCTGCTTCTCCAGTTCCCATCAGAATTCAAACCCCTTCAAACTCAACTCCAAACCCTCGACCATCTCTCGTTGAGCCTTCCCACAAAAGTCTTTCAGAAAATCCTACTGACTCGTTCCTAAAAATGCTCTCAGGAAAACTGAGCGAGAAAGAATTACAAACTCGTTTTGATAAATTACCCTATGCACTGAAAACTGCCCTCCGCAGTGTGGATTCGGCGCGAGTAGTAGTAGACATTGGAAGAAAGTATGCTTTGCACGTAGACAAACTCGGCGAGCTTGGAGAAGAGACCGGTCTTGTGATACTTGGAATCACTCATCCAGGAGAATTTCTTGGTCGTCTAAGCAGAAAACTAGGTGTTAGTGAAGACAAAACCCGACTTATCGCACAGGAAATCAATACTGAAATCCTCCTAAAAATCCGTGACGCTCTAAAACAGGTCAACGGTGAACCGATACTCGCAAGACAGCCATCAACTGAATCATCAACAAAAAGAGAAATGCAACAACAAAATCCAAGCACAAACAAAGGTTCGACCTTTGTAAAAAAGGAAAGGGAGGAGATTCCAAGTCGCGAATCTCTCCTGAAAGACATTGAGGACCCCGCCTTACCGCAGGAATATGAGAGTATGCCAAATCGTGACTCACTATTAAGGGATATTGAAAACCCAACACCGACAAACTACACGCCGATGCGCTCTCAAAGCATGTCCTACGCCCCTGAGCCCCCTCGTGATATTCCACCGCCCGTTCCACAAATAGCCGAGGAAGCTCCTGAACCAGTGGCCCAAGCCCAAACAGTGGTAACTCCCGTACAGGTTACGCCAATTAAGACCCGCCCAACCGAGGTGGCGCCTGAGCCAACTAGCACTACTCCTGACACCCCTAAAAACATTGTGGATCAGAAACTTTCCAATACGGTTGTGTCGCCGAAATCGCAAAGTAGTTATTCGAGTGATCCGTATCGTGAACCGCTTAGTTAAATTATACGAAAATACGAATGAAGACGAATATACGAACATATACGAAAGGGGAAGGGGTGCGAGATTCATTTTTCGTGACCATTTCGTATATTCGTACAATTCGTATTTTCGTATATTAATTTATGAGATTTCAAGTCCCCCAATTCATCGAGGTTGAAGATAAAATCTTCGGCCCGCTCACATTAAAACAGTTCATCTACCTAGCCGGTGGGGGAGGGTTGTCATTTGTGATATATACCTATCTAAACTTTTTTATTGCCATATTTTTAATTGTTCCTATAGTAATTCTTGCTGTTGCCCTCGCGTTTTACAAAGTAAATAACCGCGGATTTATAAACGTACTGGAGTCTGGTTTTCAATATATTCTTTCCAACAAACTCTACATCTGGAAAAAAATGCCCAAAAAACCTGACGCCAAAACTCAAGAGCAAGCCTCTGCAACACCCGTGTATGTTCCAAAACTTTCTGATAGTAAACTCAAGGATTTAACGTGGAGTTTGGATATCAATGACAGTACTAACCCAGGAGCGTCGGAAACCATGCATAGCCGCTAGACACAAAGGTGCATGCGTCAATTTCTAAGTCCTAATATCTAATTTCTAATCAAAGATCTGGGTTAGATATTAGAAATTATAATTTAGAAATTTTGCACAATTCACCAGTAGATATATCTGATATAATAAATCAATGGCAACCAGTGCAAACAGCAAGGCCACGCAGGAATTCGTCCCCATCAAAGAAGTCCGGGATGGGATTGTCGTTCTGAAGGACGGCTCTTTTCGTGCCGTGCTCATGACCTCATCCTTAAACTTCGCGCTGAAATCGGAAGAGAACCAAAATGCAATTATTTCACAATTTCAAAATTTTCTAAACTCTCTTGATTTCTCTATACAACTTTTCATTCAATCGAGAAGGCTCGATATCAGACCCTACATCGGACTACTAGAAGGGCGTTACAAAGAGCAAGCTACCGACCTAATGAAAATTCAAACTCGGGAATACATAGAATTCATAAAGAATTTTACTGAAAACTCGAGCATAATGACGAAAACCTTTTTTGTCGTCGTGCCGTATGCATCTGCACCAATCCAAGCGCAGGGGGGCGTGGTGGAAATGGCAGGTAAGTTTATGACGCGGAAAACCGCAGAAGAGAAGGTTCAGAAAAAACAAGATACATTTGAAGAAAACCGTAGCCAGCTCTTACAGAGAATGTCTGTTGTTGAACAAGGTTTAATGCGGTGCGGTATACGAGGGGTTCAGCTCGGCACCGAGGAAGTGGTAGAATTGTTTTATAAGATTTTCAACCCGGGCGATACCGAGAAGCCGATACAGATAAACTAGTATCAATGCTAATATACTAATGATACGAATGGGGAAGTTGCATTTGATTGGTATAATTAGTATGAATTCGTATATTGGTATCGCTACATAAAATAATCATGAGCTTTTTAAGCAATTTATTCGGTAAAAAGGAAAAGACTCCTGATATAGCATCAATTCTTCCGCAGGAAATCTACGAGGCTGGTGTTTTGGAATTGAAAGATGTTATTGCTCCTTCGGCACTACAAATTAGTCCGAGATCCATCAACTTGGGGGATAAAATTGTCCGTACTTTTTTTGTCATTTCCTATCCTCGTTTTCTTTCGGCAGGTTGGTTTTCGCCGATTATCAATCTGGACAAGGTGTTCGACATCTCGATTTTCGTGCACCCGATTGATACAGTCACAGTGCTTCGTCAATTCCAGAAAAAAGTGGCCGAGGTGCAAAGCCAAATCGGCCAACGCCAGAAAAAGGGTCTGGTCCGAGATCCTATGCTCGACACCGCATACCAAGACCTTGAGCGTCTTCGTGACAACCTGATGCAGGCTCAAGAAAAGCTTTTTGATGTTGGTTTATATATTTCAATTTATGCAGACAACCAGGAAGAGCTCGACAAAATCGAGTCTGAAATAAAATCGCTTTTGGAATCAAAATTAATTTATCTAAAACCGGCCTTATTCCAGCAAGAACAAGGGTTCAAAAGTGTCATGCCGACCGCAACTGATCAGCTTTTGATCCACTCAAAACTCAACTCCGCGCCGCTTTCGTCCCTTTTCCCATTTACTTCTTTCGACCTCACATCAGATAAAGGTATTTTGTATGGGATCAACAGACACAACTCGTCCTTGGTACTTTTCGACAGATTTAGTCTAGAAAACTACAACTCCATCACATTTGCTAAGTCTGGTTCAGGAAAAAGTTACAATACCAAACTCGAAATATTACGAACACTGATGTTCGATACTGAGGTTATCGTTATTGATCCTGAGAGGGAATATGAATACATGGCCGAGGCGACTGGCGGAAAATATTTTACCATTTCTCTCAACTCAAGCCACCACATCAACCCTTTTGATTTGCCGATGCCAACCGAAACTGAATCTTCGGCAGATGTCTTGCGATCAAACATCATCAACCTGGTCGGACTGTTTAGAATTATGCTCGGAGGCCTTAACCCCGAAGAAGACGCCTTGATTGACCGTGCAATTAGTGAAACCTACGCACTAAAAGACATCACTCCTGATTCGGACTTTAGAAATGTGGAACCACCACTTCTTTCAGATTTTGAATTGGTGCTCGCCGGCATGGAAGGGGCAGATTCCCTTGTTCAGCGTTTGAGTAAATACACTCGAGGCACATGGGCTGGATTTATCAACAAACCTTCAAATATCGACATCGACAGTAAATTCATCGTATTTTCACTCCGTGACATGGAGGACGAGCTTAAGCCTGTCGCCATGTATATCGTAACTCACTATATCTGGAACGCGATCAGGAAAAATTTGAAAAAACGCCTTTTGGTCATTGATGAGGCGTGGTGGATGATGAAATCAGAAGACACAGCATCCTTCTTGCTCGGACTTGCAAAAAGAGGGCGAAAATATTTCTTGGGACTTTCTACAATTACTCAGGACGTCGACGACTTCCTAAAATCTCCCTACGGTCTACCGATAATCACCAACTCATCTATCCAAATGCTCCTAAAGCAGTCGCCATCCTCGATTGATCGGGTGCAAAAAGTGTTTAATCTTACCGACGAAGAAAAATATCTACTGCTTGAATGTGACGTGGGCGAAGGAATATTCTTTGTCGGACTAAAACACGTAGCCCTAAAGGTTATCGCTTCGTACACAGAGGACCAAATTATTACATCTGATCCATCTCAACTCTTAGCCATTAAACAGGCCAAGAAAGAACTGGAAGCGGCTCAGGGCGCATAACACACAACATGGAGCATGTAACACAGGAAACCGAATTTTTGCTTTCTTTAGTGGTACGTGTTGTGTGCTCCATGTTCCATGTCTAACCTATGGCGGAAGAAAAAGAAAAAAAAGTTGGCGGAGAAAATATCAGCAACACCGAGTGGGGGATGGTAATTTTTGTTCTCCTCATCATCGATGGGATACAAATCGGTCTTAATTTTGCTTTTTTGTCGGGGGTGATTATAAACCGCTTCCTTGATATGGGTATAGGTCTCGCGTGGAGCACCTATTTAAAATTACGTGGAGTAAAACTAGATGCAAAAAAAATCGTGAGTATAGGAGCGACCTTCGGACTTGAGATGTTACCCGGAATAGATATGCTCCCGCTGTGGACCCTAGACGGAATCTTAATATTTGCTTTAGTAAAAGCGGAAAAGGAGCTCAAAAAGGTGGCAAAGGTGGCTATAGCTGTGGCGGCAGTGGCACTTGCACCTGAGACCGGTGGAGCTTCGGTTGCAGCTGCTGGAGCCGCCGAAGGCGCTGTTGCAGCCGGAGCTGAAGGAGCTGCTGCTGGAGCAGAGGGCGTTGCGGCAGAAGGGGCTGGTGGTGAGGTGGGTGGAGAAGGCGGCCCGTCTGACGAGTATGCCGACTCTATGGGTCAAGAAAGTGCTGACCCAGAAGCCGGTGACGGTTCTGAAAACCTAGGAGAAGAAGGGGGGCAGGGTGATGAGAATAATGACATATCGGATGAAGAGGCGGACGATCTTGGAGAAGATTCTGATAATACATTAGAGGAAAGGGAAAACGAAACTCCCGCGGACAAAGCAAAAAGGGAAGAAGGGGAAGGAAAAAATAAAAGGCGTAATAGGCAGAAAAAATCACAGCAAGGGCAAGGAGGATCATTGTTCGGTGGTGGACAAAGAGAAGGAGAGGGTGGGGGTACAGGGGCTGACCCTCTAAATTTGCGCGACAATTCCGGTAGAAATGCAAACAATAGGGATAACCTAAAAACCAGAAGTAACCTATTAGACCTCTCTCTGTCCTACGGCGCCAGAAAGAAACAAAAGGACGACGCGGACGAACAAAGCTTTTCAGCGTAGTTACACTAGTAGCGATGCCGATATACGAATGAATGCTAATTATACAAATGGAGAAGGGCGGGATTCGTATCATTAGAACAATTAGTATATTAGTATCGATACTTTGTGGTAAAATAATAACCATGAATAGCCTCGTTACAACACTCCTAATGTCGCTGGTTTTTACACCACTAATCACAAGTGCTCAAAACTTCCAAAACCTTGGCGGGGGACAGACCAGCAGCAACATCACTGCCCAAGTCACACCAGAAAAACCGCTACCAAACCAATTTGTAACCGTCACTGTCGAAAATTACTCGACTGACATAAATCGAGCAAACATATCTTGGTTCCTCAACGGCAAAATGGAAAAAGAAGGTGTTGGCGAAAAAAGCTTTCTTTTTAAGACTGGTGCGCCAGGTAGCGTATCGAACATTTTGATTGTAATCAAAACAACGGAAGGTGAGACCTTGCAACACGTGCTCAACATCAGACCAGGAGCGCTCGACCTTGTGTGGGAAGCGCAATCCTATACACCACCGTTCTACAAAGGGAAGGCTCTATATCCATATCAAGGCACAGTGAAAGTAGTAGCGCTACCAAACATAGTGAACGAAAACGGGGAGATTATAAATAGTAAAAATCTTGTATATACATGGAGTGTGAACGGTGGTACGGTAGCAAGCGTATCAGGATATGGAAAAAATTTTATATACTACAACGGTACAATACCTATCAACTCCACCGCAATATCCGTAGAGGCGTCGTCTTTAGACAAAAAGTACAGCGCGGGTGGATCTATATCACTCGAACCACAAGCCCCCCTTGCCCTTTTCTACGAGGACAGTCCAATTTATGGTTTGTTGTATAATAAAGTCTTGGGAACAAGCGAGACCCTAAAAAATGAGGAGATTAAAATCGTGGCTATCCCATATTTTGTCGGGGTAAAAGAAAGAGAGGGGAGCGGATTACTCTACGAGTGGCGATTGAATAGTAATTTGGTAAATTCCGTTAAAGGTCTCAGCAGTTTAACCTTTAAACAAGAAAATGATGCCAAGGGCACCGCTTCGGTTTCACTCCAAGTTTCCAACCCCGCAAGAATGTTCCAGTTTGCAAACAATGATCTCTCGATTACATTTGGACAAATTTCAGGTATAAACCTCTTTCCAACACAATAATGTTAAAAAAAAATAAAATCTATCTTAGTATTTTCACCCTAACTTCTTTTTTCGTATTGCTTTTAGTAACCTTGTCATTCCCAGTTCTTTCGGTCAATGCCCAGGGATATATACCCCTAGCGCCGATTCCGGGAACAACAAACGCTGGAGACACAGGTACACAGGTTTTAGCCACCTACCTCACCGGAATATTTAAAATAGGAATCGCGGTTGCCGGCGCTCTAGCCTTTCTTATGATTGTCCTAGGTGGATTCCAATACCTCTCTACCGATGCCCTGACAGGCAAAGAGGAGGGGAAAGAGAGAGTAACTCATGCTGTGGGTGGATTAATCTTAGCTCTAGTCTCTTTTATTATTTTAAACACAATTAATCCAAAGTTGGTGGCGCTAAATCTTGATTTTGGACCTGGTGCCAACCCAGCAACAGGTCTTTCCACACCAGCAAATCTTGTTTCCCCCAATACAGACCCCACGGAACTTGAAGCTTTGAGGGCCCAAGCTAGAGGAGTCATTTCAGCAAATGTAAACGGTCGTATTCAGGCCTTAGCGGACAAGGAAAGAACCGGCACCTTAACCCCCGAAGAGGAACAAGAAAAGGTGGAGCTTGAGATAATAAGAGAGGGCACCGTGACAATGAATAGAATTAATATAGAACAAACCAACATACTCACGGCATTAAATAGAAATGGTCTGCCTTCAACTAGAGCTAGAGAGGCTAGAGAGGCTGTAGAAATATTGAGAGGCGAGGTTAACAATCGTATAGCAGCAATGGCGGCAGATGGTGCGACCGTAGCACAAATGGCCACTGTCCGGCGGTACTTTGATCGAGCTGTACAGTTAATAGAAAGATGTATCGGATTTAGACAGAATGGCCCAGATAGTCCAAATTTCAACTCAAGCTGCAGATAATATATGTCCCAAAAAACCGCCACAATCATCATAATCATTTTTGTCCTAATGCTTGCCCTAGGGTTTTTGGCATTTTATTTTTATACAAATCAAGGACAAGGGGTCGGTATTGGAACCACGGATCCTCGTGGAAACATTTTTCCTGGAGGAGGAACGGGTGGTGGGGGCACAGAAGTTCCAGGTGGCAACACAACACCGGAAGGAGGAACGGGTGGTGGACAGGGGGGTACACCGCAAATAGTTCCTGTACTAAAAGAGCTTTCGACTCGCCCGAGTGCTGGAGCAGTATCTATTGCCACATCAACATCCGTACTAGTACGCTTTATAGAAAGGGGGAGTGGTAATGTATACGAGGTAAGTCCGCAGGACAATTCAGAAAAGCGCCTCTCAAACACCACTATTCCAAAAATTGAGGAGGCTTTATGGGACAAAACCGGTACACAGGTGATCGCTCGTTACACAGGAGATACTGGCGATTTAATAAAAACATATAGCGCCACACTCACAGAAAACTCAGCGACAGAAATCGAAGGTAAACTCCAAGGCTCTTTTATGACCGACAACATTGATGTTGTTGCAAAAAGTCCAGATCAAACAAAAATATTTTACTTACTACAAAATTCTGCCGGTACCACGGGAATTGTTTCTGATTTCAATGGAGGCAAAAAAACTCAGGTATTTGACTCTCCCTTGCAGGAATGGCTTGTAGAATGGCCTACCGCAACACAGGTAGCCCTTAACACAAAACCTTCGGCGGGGGCACCCGGATTTCTATTTCTACTAAATACCGCGACTGGGGCGCTCACCAGAGCAATTTCCTCAATCAACGGTCTTACAACTCTCGTTAATCCTAGGGGAACCATGGCTTTGTACTCAGAAAGTATTTTTCCCAACCTGTCCTTCAAAATATATTCTTTCACCGACGGATCCACAAAAGAAACACCTGTGGCCACCCTTCCAGAAAAATGTGTCTGGTCTAAAAATGATTCCGATAGCATTTACTGTAGTGTTCCAACCTATATTCCAGACGGAACCTATCCGGACATCTGGTACAGAGGTCAGGTTTTGTTCTCAGATGAAATTTGGAAAATCGATAGCACTACAGGGACAGGGGAATTGTTGGCAAACATAAAAAAATCTGCAAACAAGGATGTGGACGGCATCAATCTATTCCTCAGTCCAAATGAAGACTACTTGTTTTTCACGAGTAAGAGCGACTTCCATGTTTGGAGTTTACGGTTACTTCCGTAAACTAATACCAATCTACTAATGGATACGAATCTGCGAATAACTACGAATAAGAAAAGTCAGGATTAGTAGTTATTGGTAATATTAGTATAATTTGTAGATTGGTATGGCTTTAGCCTGAAATGTATTTAATCACCAACCTCCTCGAAGCGCCTTCGCCCTTTGATTCCGTTTTAATATTAGGCTGGCCATCAAGAAAGGAGTGTATGAGCATCCTTTCGTAAGAACTCATTGGATCAAGCTCTACATCTAGCTTGAAAGAAATGGCCCTATCCGCCATTATCTTTGCCTTTATTTTTAAATTTTCAAGTGTTTTCTCGTGATAATCATTTACATCAACCAAGAATTTTTCCTGAACATCAACTGCCGATCCTTTTGAGGTAATCCTACGAATAATATAGTTTAGAGCGCCAAGGTGTTCACCGTTTGTTCCAATGAGAAGCTGAGGCTCCTTGGTACGCACCAAAAAACGGGTGTGCTTTGATTCCGCACTCTCTATCCTTTCAATGGAATCGAAGGCAACATTCATAAGCTTTAGTAGCTCTTCTAGAATTGTTTCCGTAGGTCTGTTTGCCATGAGAATACTATACTACGGCGTACTCAAAAAAGCTCGCCTTAAAAAATTAAGCCATAAATTTTAACGGCTCACCCGTGGCCACGGGTGAGCCGTTAAAAATGGCTCTAACTATAGCTTAAAAAGACCGCTTTTAGAGACTTTTGAGGTGATTTCTAATATAAAGCTCCTGGCCGATAGCGAAAAGATTGCTAGTGATCCAGTAGAGAGATACTGCAGCTGAGATGTTGTAGGCGATTACACCGACAAGTGCCGGCAAGAAGTAGCGCATTTGAAGATTGAGTGTTCGAGCAAAATCATCTTTCATGGAAGGTGCTGCTCCTGCCTCCCTAGGCTTCATGGCAGGCATTGCAAAGCGAACCTGGAAATATTGGCTAACTGATACCAGAATGGCGAGAATAAGGCTGCCCTTTGTAGTAATATCAATGATTCCCAAAAAGCTTGTGGAAACTATTGGGGCGGTAACAAAAGAATATAAAAGCTCGGTTTTAATTTCCGGCAACCCTCCGTTATAAAAAATATAGTAAAGTGCCAAAATTATAGGTATCTGGATGAGTGCAAGGAAAAAAGTTGAGAAGGGGTTGATATTTTTATCTTTATACAAAGCCATGGTCGCCCTGGCGTGAGCCTCACGATCTGTCTTATGCTTCTCTTTTAAAAGATTTAGATCTCCTTCAAGGGACTTCATTTTCAGCTGAGTGATAGTAGCCTTCTTAGAAAGAGGGTAGAGAGCAAGCTTCACCAGAAAAGTAAAAATGATGACCGATACTCCGGCGTCGGCCCAAGGGACAACATCCATAAGGAAAATTAAGCCGTTATATAGGGGTTGATATATGAAAAAATCGAACATGGTGTGAATTATGATAGCTTATTTTGGTTACTTAGGCTATTTTTTACATTTACCATAGCTCCGGCTTTGTTAAGAACTTCTTCTATTTCAGCGCTTAGTTGTGCACGCGTTGCAGCTTCAGCGGTTTTTTTAACAAAAAAAACGCCAATCGTGCCCGGCCTCGATCTCAATAGTAGTGGGCGAAGCAGAGTATAAAAACGACGCTTCACAGTATTACGCCATACAGCACTTTTTGCCTTAGGATCAATCTTTTTAGCGACCACAACGGAAAACCGAGCTGGCACCGCAGATGCTTCGGTAAACAAGCGAAACGAAAAGTGCTCGGAGTGGTGAACCCGACCTTTTTTCATTAAACCCTCAAAAAGGTCGTAACTAACCTTTCGTTTTGCGGGAATCATTTTAGTAAACTAAAATCAATTAAATAGCCCTAGATGCGAGATGCCGGCGAGTATTGTGACCAAAGTGTACGAATAGTACCCTGCGGGAGCAAACGGAACCAGCAACCGCCCAATTCCTATTGGCGAGCTGTCGTCGTATGACGGCAACAAAGCAGATGGGGTTATTTAGTTGGTTTTAAACTGAGAGCTTCTTCCGTCCTTTCTGTCTGCGTCGAGCAATAGTCTTTTTGCCACCATGCTTTCTCTGTCGAGCTAAAAAGCCGTGTGTTCGTGCTCGCTTCTTCTTTTTTGGTTTATATGTAAATGACATAGTAGTTCATTAAACACGGAGCATATAGCATGGAACACAAAAAGTCGAGGGGTCTTTGACTGATTTTGTTTTATGCTATGTGCTTCGTGATATTTGATGCGTGATTTTGTTATCCCCAAGCTATACACACATTATAAACATAAAATGCTTTGTATTACAAGGTTTACAGTTTTTAAATAGGTATATAATGAAGCGACCTTAATTTTAAACCATGGATAACGAACAGCTCTGGAAGAATGTTTTATTAGAGATTGAACTGGCTGTTTCAAAAGCTAATTTCAATACATGGTTCAAAGATACTCGAATCCTAAAACAGGAGGAGGGGACTGTTTTTGTATCAGTACCTAATGCTTTTGCAAAAGACTGGTTATTCAACAAATACCACAAAACCATCTTGAAGTCCCTCAGAAACCTAGCGGAACACACTCGAGCTCTTGAATACATGATTGCGAAAGATGACGGGAAGCGTAAAGACGTTGAGGTGTCGCGACAAATAAGTACCGGCTCTACTCCTGAATTACCCCTACAGGATTTTTACATAGACAGAGACAACAATCTAAATCCGAAGTACACCTTTGATTCTTTTGTGGTTGGACCATTTAATGAACTCGCCCATGCGGCCGCACAAGCCGTAGTAGCAAAACCAGGGAGTGCATACAACCCGCTCTTTATCTATGGAAATACGGGCCACGGCAAAACACACTTGATACAAGCAATTGGCAACCATATTAAAATGCGAGATGCCAATAAGAAAATATTCTATGTGACATCAGAAAAATTCACGATTGATTACGTAAACTCTGTTCAGGCGAACAAGGTGAACCAGTTCAAGGATAAATATCGTAAATATGATGTGTTAATCATCGACGACATTCAGTTTTTCTCAAACAAAAAAGGGACTCAAGAAGAGCTGTTTCATCTTTTCAACACACTTCACGAGAACAACCGCCAAATAGTGTTTTCTTCTGATAAACACCCGAATTTTATTCCTGAAGTTGAGGAAAGGCTTAAATCTCGCTTCGCTGCAGGCATGATTGTTGAAATTCCAACCCCTGATCACGAGTCTCGACTGGCAATTCTCAAAACAAAAGCTCAATTATCATCTGTGCAAGTGGCAGAGGACGTATTAGAGTACTTAGCGGTTTCAATTGAGGGGAACATACGAGAACTTGAGGGTATGTTGAATGTCTTAATTTGCCAATCTCAACTCAAAGGTAAGGAACTTTCAATTGCTGAGGTTAAAAATCTTATTAAGCACAGCGCAAAACCCAAAAAAGCTGTGTCGGTTAAGGAGGTGACAAAGGCCGTAGCCAGTTTCTTTAATATAGAAGAGGCTGATATCTATGAAAAAACGCGTCGGAAGGAGGTGGTGAAGCCTCGACAACTGGTTATGTATATCCTACGAGAAGATTTTCGGGTGTCGTATCCTCTCATCGGCCAAAAACTTGGTGGTCGAGACCACACAACGGTAATTCATTCGTGCGAAAAGATAAAAGAGGAGTTAAAATTAAACACAGCACTTGGGCAGGAAATAGATCAGATAAGGACGATGTTATAGGCTGTGTATAATCTGGGGAAAAGTTTTGTGTGAAGTGTGAACAGTGGGGGATAAAAAATTAATTAACTCACACCCTTCAAAATAACCCCCAAAATAATTTCAATTCTCCCCACATTATTCCAGTACATTTTTCTAAAAAATCGTTACCTAGCTTAATCAATCACCTAAACACACCTTATCCACAGTATTAATAGTAGTAACTATCTTTATATATAAATATGAAAATAGAATGTGCACAGAATACTTTACAGATTGCCTTGTCGCAGGCAGAAAAAATTTCTGGTAAGAATTTAAATCTTCCGGTGTTAGCGTGCGTACTGATTGATGCTAAACGCGGCCAGCTAGTATTGAGATCAACCAACCTAGATCTTGGACTAGAGACTGTAGTGTCAGCAAAAGTGGAAATTCCTGGTGTGGTGGCGGTGCCAAGCGCTGTTCTAAATGCTTGTATTGCGAATATTCCTAAAGAGAAGAGTGTAAAACTCGAAAGTGACGGTACGACACTCATAGTTACGACAAATAAGAGCAGGAGCATAATAAAATGTTTTCCTGCAGACGATTTTCCAACTATTCCAGAAATTCCAAAAACGCAATCTTCTGAACTTTCATCTATTGATTTTGTGAAAGGTTTAAAAGCTGTGTGGTATAGCTCCTCTCTCTCAAGTATTAAGCCTGAACTTTCCAGTGTTTGTATATATCCTGAAGAAAGCAATATTATTTTTGCAGCGACAGACTCATTCCGACTCGCAGAAAAAAAAGTGCAAACTAAGCAGATTAAGGATTTTGAGCGTATTCTTATACCTTTTAAAAATGTCACAGAAATTATTAGAGTTTTAGAGCGTGCAGAGGGGATGATTGAGGTTCGTTTCAGTAAAAACCAAATCGCGTTTGTTTTTGAGGGCACTTACCTTACATCAAGAGTTATCGACGGTATTTTCCCAGATTATCGCCAAATTATCCCCAAGGAATTTAAAACCGAGGCGATTCTTTTGAAAGAGGATCTTGTTCAATCTTTAAAAATTAGCACTATTTTTTCTGATTCTTTCAATCAGGTGAGTATGGCGATCTCTCCAGAAGAAAAAAGATTTGAGTTGACCACTAAAAACAGCACTCTCGGAGAAAACACAACAAAAATAGATGCCGCTCTTTCCGGAGATCCCGCAGAAGCGAACTTTAATTACCGTTATGTAAGCGATTGTCTCCAATCGATTGATGCGGACAGTATTTCTGTGTCACTTTCAGGCCCTAGCAGGCCGGTGGTGATTCGAGGGGTGTCGGATAAGAGTTTTACATACCTTGTAATGCCGATGAATCGCTGAAAAATAAGGAGCGAAGCGACTGTATTTTTTGCGACCCAGCACATATTTCACCGGGCATAAATAAATCTTTTATTGTTTTATGCAACACGGTACATAAAATTACTACGACAAACTTTCCGTAAATATGTGCTGGGTGAAGATTTTCTAATCGCTTTGCTCAAGAAAATCAATCATGCAACAAATCACCTTCTTTTTAGAAAAATTTAAATCACTAGGACTGGAGACCGTTGCTGTCAAAACTGTTTTTGTGGAAACGGTGGAAAAAATTTTAAATACAAAACTTCCGCTCGAGAGCGTTACTCTAAAAGACGGGGTTATTTCTGTGAAGGCCCATCCAGTTTTGAAAAGTGAGTTGTATATGAAGCGCTCGATACTCGTAAGCGAGCTATCAAAAATTTTAGGACCAACAAAAATTACCAATCTACGTTAGTACTCTACCTTGTAGGAGATGGGCATCTTCTCTATAGAAGTAGAGAAGATGCCCATCTCCTATACTGAAGTTTTAAGCACCCAAAAGGTATTTTAAACTTTAACGGCTCACTCGTGTACGAGTGAGCCGTTAACTTTTACTGAGGCCTAGTTGAGGCTTAATATCGCTAATTTGCACTAAGTAGGTTTACTTTGAATATGCTTTTTACTTCACCGCGATTGAGTACATTGTCGTACGCTACCGCCCTGATTTCATTTTCAAATGCTAGGTTGTCAATCGAATTTGGAGCGAAACTAAAACTCCACGGGAACCGCGTGGCTGAACCGATGAAACTACCGTTTATAAAATAATCCACTTTTGATATTGGGAATCTTCCACTAACACTTACAGTCACGGCAATGTTTTGGTTTTTTGAATATGTCAGAGCCGGCTGAGGATTTTCAATCGATACTTTTGGTGCGAGCTCCGGGCGGTGCATCGAATCTTCCGCAACAGGGATCACAGCTGGTGTTTCTTCCAGTATTCCATTTTCAGCTACCCATTTTCTTACGGCGTACTCCCAAAGACCAAATTGAGGATCGTCTGAAGGGCTAATAGGAAGAGGGCCGTTTGGGTTATTTTTATCAATCCAATATAAAATCGAATGCACTTGCTTGACCACTCGCTCCTCGCGTAGTTCTGGCGGTGTTAGCTCGGTTGCTTTTTCTCCTGATAACTTGTTTACGAAGTATGCTTGGTTTCCCTGCCAAAACCCGGCCAGCGCAGGTTTTAGAGAGGTCATGTCGATCGGAGCAGGCTTTTTAAAGTTTTCGACTGGAAATTGTTTTATTGCCTCTTGCATAAACTCATTCCAGAAAGGCGCCACAATAAAACCAGCGATTTTTTTCTCCATCGGACTGTTGTCGTTGTTCCCTGCCCAAGCCCCTACCACAAGATTTGGGGTGTACCCAAGTATCCATGCGTCGCGATAGTCATTTGTAGTGCCCGTTTTGGAAGCTACAGGACGGCTTTCAATGTAGAGTGCTGAATGCTCTCCAAATTCTGGCGCTCGTGCGTCGTTATCGCTCAAAACATCGTTTATCTGAAGCGCTGTCTCTTCTGGTAACACTTGAATCGGGTGTGGCTCGTACTGCTCCAGTACCTCTCCTTTGCTGTTTTCAATTCTTACAATGCCTTGTTTTGGGTGACGCACGCCATTTGCAGCAAACACTGAATATGCACCAGCCATATCCAAAAGAGAGACCTCTCCGCCACCCAAAACAAGCGTGAGCCCGTACTGGCCGATATTTGTCAGACTATCAATACCCATATCTTTTGCGAGACGCAATGAGTTCTTGAGGCCAGCTAAATAGAAAACTTTAATAGCGGGAATATTTCTTGATTGAGCTAAAGCCTCTCGCAAACTCATTGGGCCGAGATATTTTCCATCAAAATTTACAGGCATATAGCACAGTTCTACATCCTCTGGAATGATTGGGGTGCCGTCTGGATTGCAATGTGTGTCAAACTCGGTAGGTATATCAAATAACGCAGTATAAGGGGTGTAACCCTTGTTGAAGGCCTCTGCATATACAATAGGCTTGAAGGACGATCCGGGTTGGCGGTGGGCGAGAGATACATTGAAATTACCATCAATTGCTTTATCGAAATAATCTCGCGAGCCAACCATTACCAATATTTGGCCGGTTTTTGGGTCGAGCGCCACCAAAGATAAGTTTTCAGCGTTAAAGTTTTTCTCGTTTTCCGCAGCGTAGCGTTTCGCTAAAACCTCAGCCTTTTCTTGGAGGCCGTAGTCAAGGGAAGTGATTACCTTTAAACCACCTTGTTCGATTGCGTCTTGGCCGTACTTGTCTTCAAGGTATCCCCGAATAAACATCACGAAGTGTGGAGCTTTTAGACCCTGATTTTCTTGCGGTTTCCATACCACCTCTTCAGCTTTTGCTTTGTCATATTCGCTTTGGTTTATGAAATTTTTCTCCAACATCTTTTCCAAGACCAAATTTTTCCTTTTCTCTAGTTTGTCCTTGTTGTTGCCGTAAGGGGAGTAATAAGTCGGGGCGTTTGGTAGGGATGCAAGGTACGCGGCTTCAGTGATGCTCAAGTCGGCGGCTGATTTTCCAAAAAAAGTGCGACTCGCCTCCTCAATTCCGTAGATTGTGCCACCGTAAGGAGCATCATTGAGATACAAATCTAAGATTTCGGTTTTTGAAAGTACACGCTCGAGTTTAAGTGCTAAAACCCACTCCTTCATCTTTCGGGAGATTTTTTTGTCAGAAGTTAGTAAGGCATTTTTAACGACTTGTTGTGTTATGGTCGATCCACCTTGACCAAAACTAGCCGAACCAATGTTTGCGATGATTGCGCGTACAAACGCAAGCGGGCGTACACCGATGTGCTCGTAAAACTCACTGTCTTCAATCGCCACCGCAGCGTTTTTGATGTTTCGGGAAATCTGATTATCTGGAATTATGGTGCGCTTAATTCCACGGTTGAGGTCGTACAGTAAAACCTCACCCGTCCGGTCATAAATTTTGGTTGATTGGCTAGCGCTGCGTTCGTTGAAGGAGGATAGGTCTGGAATTGTAAACGAAGATATCCACAATAATACAAATCCGGCGGTGATAGCTCCTACTATCCCAATGCAAAGTGCCACCTCTACGACAAGGTGTTGTTTTAGAAATTTCGAAAGTTTTATTTTTTTTCTGCGTTTTACTTTCACACACCCATAATACCATGACAACGCGGGTTTTTAGGAGAGTTATGTTAGAATGGAAAACATGGAAAACGAGGCTAAAATTGATGAAATTCTTGACCGCGGTGTGGCTCAGGTGTACCCGAATCGAGAATTTTTAAAAGGGAAACTTTTAAGTGGGCAAAAATTGTCTATTTATTTCGGCATTGACCCAACCGGACCCAACCTTCACATTGGACACGCTGTTAATCTTATTAAACTACGAGCGCTTCAGGATTTGGGACACAAGATAATAATTTTGTACGGAGGTTTTACGGCCCAAATAGGTGATCCGACCGACAAACTGGCGACACGTCAGCCACTTTCTGCTTCACAAATTAAAAAGAATACGTTAACGTACAAAAAATCTATCGGTAAGATTTTAGATTTAAAAAACGCCCAGATCCGTTTCTTGGATAACGAAAAGTGGAGCAACAAACTGAAACCGAAAGACTTGATGGATATCGCATCGCGATTTACCGTTTCTCAGATATTGGAAAGGGATATGTTTCAGGAGCGTATGAAGCAAGGTAAGGACATTAGTTTGCAGGAATTTTTGTACCCGATATTTCAGGCTTATGATGCAGTGACGATGGATGTAGACGTTCAGCTCGGTGGCAATGATCAAACCTTCAATATGCTCGCTGGCCGTACCCTGATGCGTAAAATGAAAAACAAAGAGAAGGCTGTTATTTCCATGAGGCTTTTGGTGGACCCATCTGGTAAAAAAATGGGCAAGACCGAAGGCAACATGGTTTCCTTGACCGATAGTCCAGAAGAAATGTTTGGAAAGATAATGAGTTGGCCGGACGGCATGATTTTGCCAGCATTTGAATTGTGCACCACCATTTCCTTGTCAGAGATTTCTAGAATCAAAAACGAAATTAGTGGCGGAGCAAATCCTAGAGATTCAAAAATGATACTCGGGGAATCAATTGTTGAAATGTATCACGGCAAAGCAAAGTCCGAAAAAGCTAAAAAAAATTTTCTCGCAACATTTAGTAAGGGTCAAGCTCCAGAAGATATTAAGGAATTTAAGGCGACAGCCGGATCACTGCTCTCAGACTGCCTCTTAACTGCCGGAATAGTGGCATCTAAATCAGAATGGCGCAGATTGGTGGGGGAGAATGCTATCAGTAGCATGGCACCAGATGGTACTTTAACCAAAATTCTTGACTTTAACTTTAAAGTTGAAACACCCACTGTTTTCAAAGTAGGGAAGCACCGATTTTTGAAGGTGACTCTGTAGCCTTCCATTCAATAAGTCTTTTGTTGTAAGTAAGGCCAATTATTCAAAGTAACATATAGCATGCTATAGCGTACTATATGTTACTTTGGTTATTTTCAATTATCGAGTATCAATATTGAACCTCTATAAAGATCCTGTCGGCAAACAAAACGACCCGCGTTAGCGCGGGTCGTTTTGTTTTATAGCAAGTCGATCTCTTCAGGATCACCTAAATCTGCAGAGTCATCTAGCAGATCAGGGTCTATTGTTTTATTCTCATCGTCATCGATGTCCATAATCAAAAGGTTAAACTATTAACGGGCTATTTCTCTATCGAACAATATTTTTTCGAAGGAAATGAACCTTGATGCCATAGTTGTATCAAAAATAGTTTTTTTTGCAAATGGGGCAGGGGTGTGGACAACTTGGCTAAGGCCATACCAATATATAAATGATGCTAACACTACTAATAAATACCAATAAAAGGACCATTTCCCCCATTAGTAGTTATTAGTAGATTCGTAGCCATTAGTTGATTGGTATTAGAGACTTCTTTTCCTAAAGAAGGATTCACAGGCAAAATAGGTAAGTCCAACCGCAATCGCATCATATTCATCGTCGAACTGGATTTTTTTGTTTATCTTTATCAGTTTACCGACCATATCAATTACCTGCTTTTTGTCGCTTCGGCCATGGCCAGTAACCGCTACTTTTATTTGTGGTGGGGAATATTCGAATACCGGCAGGTTTTTTAGTGCCGCTTCGTACATAACAACCCCACGAGCTTCGGCAACGGGCATTACCGTTTTTTGGTTTGATTGAAGAAATAAAGTTTCAATGGCGAGCGCTTCCGGGTTGTACTCCTCGATAATCGCGTTAATTGTTTGTCCCAGTTCTTTTAATCTGGCAGAGTGGGGAATTTTCGAATTAGTTCGAAAACACTCCGAATGTACCAACTGCTCCTTTCCGGTTGTTTTATCCAGAATTGCTATGCCTAAACGTTCGTATCCAGGATCAATGCCAATAACACGCATAGACATTAGTAGTTAGATATTAGTACCTAGAACGATCAATATAGATTAACGCGATGATGTTGTATTCGTCTAATGTCTAAATACTAACATCTAAATGTCTATTCCGCGTTGGTAAACACCTCCTGAACCTCGTCATTATCCTCAAGCGCCTCTACAAGTTTTCCTAGGAGTTCCAAATCGGCTTCCTCAAGGGGAACGGTGGTTGTCGGTTTCCAGGTCATGCCTTCTTTTGCAAAGGCCCATGAAGCGGCGCCCATGCCGGCTAGTTCAAAGCCATGTTGGGAGAGAATAAATTTAATTTCCTGTGCCGCTTTATTGCGGTTGTCGGTCAACGCTTCAATAATCAGTGCGCAGCCACCCGGGCCGTAAGATTCGTAAGTAATCGATTCCATTATTGCTGAATTGTCCGTAGCTTTTTTGATTGCCCGTTCAATGTTGTCGTTAGGCATATTTTCCGCCCGCGCTTTTTCGATTGTAGCCCGTAACCCCGGCGCCTCGCGGTTGCCTTTAGCCTTTTTGCTTTCTACGGTAATAAGTCGAGCGTATTTTGAAAACGTCTTGCTCTTCTGGGCATCGGTAACGCCTTTTTGCCGTTTTATTTGGCTCCATTTGTTATGACCGGACATAGGAAAAATAATTAGCTTATTCCTCCTAGCTTATAGCTTTTAGATTCTAAAAACAAGACCGGCCAAATGCGATTGACAGACTTCGTACCCTCCTATACTCTGTGGCTAGTTTTGAAAAACAGACGCATTCTAAACACGGAATGTGAATAGAAGGGAATTATGCCTGATCAAAAAAAGAAATTGTCAAAAGCGATGATGGGTCTTTCAGCGACACGTGTCACCGATATTTCATTTCTGCATGCAACGTGGCACACAAGAATCAAAGCCAATGAGAGCGATTATGGCACATGGCTTCTCCACAAAACGCTGGCCGTTATCGTGACCACTGACGGCGAAATTTGGATCATGCTTCCGGAAGATTTCGCGAAGCAACTTGAGCAGGAACCGACGCTTTTGAGTTTGTGCCCGAACGGCAAAGGCGCCAACAGCAGTTTGTTTACCTCCTGCCAAACCCTTTGCACTCCCGAATTTATGCGCCGCCAAAAGGATCCTTGGTGCGAGTTCATCAAGTAGTTTCGTAATTTTCAACCAGCCGCCCACTCCCCGGGCGGTTTTTCTTTTTAACTAACCTTATTACTCATTATTCCCGCAATTTTCGGTCGGTAATACTACTTCGGCTGGTACAGGGCATTTTTGCGAATAGATACAGGCATTGTTGGTAACTTTTTCTTGTTCAGTCTGGGTATTTTGTTGCGCGGAGCTACCGTATGAAAGGAGCAATTTATCAATATCTTGGATTATATAATTTTGGAGTGATGACGTTGCAACACCGTTTATAAAAAATTGCCATTTTTTATCCTCATTATTTTTGTAGGTAATACCACTTTTTGTGTCCAGCAATTCATCGGTAAGCGTAAATCCGATTGAAGTGAAAAAATCCGATACCGTCTGATCCTTTTCGTGAATATGTATGACCATACCATTTTCGTCATGGAGGTGAGTGTGTTTACTGTTGTAATCCGTGGAACAAGAGTCGGTGGAGGTCATGTAGTACGGTTTTGTAAAATCAAATTGTGAACCATCTATAAACATCGCAAAATCAGCATGAATGTGATACTTAGCGTGACTATTTTGATAGAAAAAATAACTGCCAAGCGTAACGACTAATACTAATATCAATACAATATAGCGACGCATACTTTTATAATAATTTGCCCGAATCTTTTATTTTCAAATGCCCATAAGCTTTCGAGGTTGCGGTGCGGCCGCGTGGGGTGCGCTCGAGGAAGCCGAGCTGGATTAAGTAGGGCTCATGCACCTCTTCAATCGTTTCTTCTTCCTCGGAGAGGGCGGCGCCGAGGGTATTGAGGCCGACCGGCCCGCCGTTGAATTTTTCAATCAATATTTTCAAAAGACTTCTGTCCGCAGGGGTGAGCCCGACCGCATCAATACCTAAAAGCTCGAGAGCTTCCTCTACCATCACTTTTGTCAGCCGGCCTTTTTTAACTTGGGCGAAATCACGACATCTTTTTAGAAGGTAATTTGCGGTGCGAGGTGTGAATCGGCTCCGTTTGGCAATTTCTACTGCCGCGTCTCCCTCGATTTCAATATCTAAAATTTTTGCCGAACGGTTTACGATTTTTTCGATCTCTTCATCGGTGTAAAACTCCAGTCTGAATGTTCCTCCAGAGAAACGAGAACGAAGAGGGGAGGAGAGCATGGCGATTCTTGTCGTAGCGGCGATCAAGGTGAACGCGGGGAGCTCCAGTTGAATGGTGCGAGCCGAAGGGCCTTTACCAATTACAATATCGAGCACGCCGGACTCCATAGCAGGGTAGAGAACCTCTTCGATAGCGCGGTTGAGGCGGTGAATTTCGTCTACAAAGAGAATGTCACCCGGTGAAAGGTTGGTGAGGATCGATGCTAGGTCGCCAACTTTCTCAATTGCCGGCCCCGAAGTCACTTTCATTTGCGCCGAAATCTCTTTGGCGATCAAATGGGCGAGAGTTGTCTTGCCAAGCCCCGGCGGGCCGTAAAAAAGGAGGTGTTCAGGCGGGTGTTTACGCTCCTCAGCCGCTGTTAGTAGGATCCGCAGGTTCTCTTTAATGTTTTTTTGGCCAATATAGTCATCCCAGCGCGAAGGACGCAGGGTCTGGTCAAGGAATTTTTCCTCGGGCGCTGAATCTGGCCCCACTGAGCCAGATTTCGGAGCCTTTTCGTCGGACTTCGAGGATGAGGGATTTGTTCTTGACATAGAAACGATTATGTGCTAGACTTAAGGGAGTAAGAGATTAAGCGCCTGAGGGCGTATTTTTTTGTATATTTTGCGGATCATTACCTCCAAGATATAAATCTCTAAGCAATTTAGTCTTCACGGGCTTCACTAATATTTTTTTGAGGACGTTCTGGTTATTACCTCGGTAATTTGCTGGTGCTATCCTTGGGGATCTATTTAACTTTTAGTACAAATATTAAAAGTATTGCTTAGAGATTTATGTTTTTGAGGAACCTCACTCTATAGTACCCCTCCAATTTTTGAAAGGCAACTAAAGATTTCTTTCCAACAGAAAAAGCAGGAAAAGCAAGTCCGGCCCGACGGTAGTCGGGCCGGACTTGCGCGCTACTCCCTTTCGAGATCGATAATTCTTCCCAGCTCAGCTAAAGAAGTCATTCCACTAAGCACCTTCATGACGCCATCCTGCTTCATGTTTGGAATTCCCTGCGACAGAGCAGCTTTTTGAATTTCTCGCTCGCTCGGATTTTCTCGGATAATAGTCTCTATGGCGTCGGTCATTAAAATAGCTTCGTACAGACCGACTCGGCCCTTGAAACCGGTATGGTTGCAAGCATCACAGCCCACTTCAGTCCACATTTTTGTTGTATTTGTGATTGGCGTTTTGTCCTGAATCTCAGAAACAATGCCATCGATCAAAATTTTATCTTTTCCTTCTATTGCGACTTCTTTACGACAGGTCGCGCAGAGAACTCTAAGCAATCTTTGTGCCATTGAGACATTAATTGCTGAGGCCATCGTCTTTGGATTTACACCAAGGTCGATCAGGCGGGGGAATGTACCCGCGGCGGTATTCGTGTGAAGTGTTGAAAAAACCAAGTGACCAGTCTCGGCTGCGCTCACAGCGATTTCTGCAGTTTCACTATCGCGGATTTCACCAACCATAATGATGTCAGGGTCTTGTCTCAAAGCACTCCGCAGTCCCTCGAGGAAAGTGTAGCCTTTTTCAGCGTTGGTCTGCGTTTGGACAATACCAGGCAAGTGGTATTCGATAGGGTCTTCGATGGTAATTATTTTAATATCGGATGTGTGCACTTTTCTGAGGAAGGCGTAGAGCGTGGTGGTTTTACCAGATCCTGTGGGGCCCGTGGTTAGTATCATGCCGTGTGGCTTAGAAATTTCATGTTGCAGAATGGCGAGAAGCTTTGGTTCGATGCCGAGTTGTTCAATCGGCACAGCGATTGATTTTGGATTGAGGATTCTGAGAACGATAGATTCACTGTACGCTCCAGGCAAGAGGGAAGTTCGGATTTCAATATCATCATTATTTATTTTCACACTGAAGCGTCCGTCTTGGGCCTCAGATTTTACGTTGATTTTTAGTCCAGACAAAAGCTTGATTCTGGAAAGTGCTAAGCCAAAAGTTTCTTTATCGAATTTCAATACATCGTTGAGCACCCCATCGAGTCGGTAGCGAAGTCTGGCGTAGGTTTCTTCTGGTTCTATGTGTATATCCGAGGCTTTTGTTGCGATTGCTCCAGCGAGAACGATTTCGATGAAACGAGAAATACGATAACTCTTTTTTTCGGACAAAATAGCCTCAATCATCTTGCCGATATCGGCAATGGAGTGCACTTGGCTTAAAAATTTACCGATTTCGTCGCTCGACACATCAAGGGCGCCTGAGGTGGACTCGCTGTAGGACAGATTTTTGTAATTACTCCAGGCTTTATCAAGACTACCTTTGGTTGTGGTAAAAACAAACACGGAAAAGCCTGAGTCGGATAAGGATTTTATGATAGCCACAGTTTCCGGATCTTCAGGCGCGATTACCGCAACCTGTACCTTTTTACCTACCATGTTGAAGGACGCTATGTGTGCAGCACGAGCAGGTTCTTCTTTGATGAGGCGGAGTGCATCGGAGTTGATAGGAACGAGGGCGAGATTTATGTAGTCGATGTTGTGTTTTTCGGCAATCAGGCGGGCAGAATCTTCTTCCTGTTTGTGGTGTAGCTCGACGAGTCTTTGATTTTGCTTGTCTTCGTCAAAGAGAATTGTCATTTCGAAATTGTAACTTTTTCTGGGCTCAAATACAAACGAAAAAAACAGCCCCCGAGCCTCGCCGCAAGGCTCGGGGGCCACTCCATTTCACCCCTTGACTTTAAAATCAAAGGGTGCTATAATTCCGCCCAGTTCGGTCAACGCAGTTCACAAGCAACCCGCTAGATTGGAGCTCGCCGTTGCGAGTAACAGTTATAGCATGTCGGAAAGATAGCACCATGAAAAAACTCGCCCTGTCCCTCGTCGTCGCCCTCGCGGCGGCCTTCACACTCGTCGGCTGCGCCACTGATGGCTCAGCCCGGAACCCCTTCCGTCCCTCGCCCGGCGCCACGGCCCAAAAGGCCCCGCCCGCCACGGCCAAGTCGGCTCCGGCACCTGCGGTTACGCCGCCTGCCAGCACCCCGGCCCCCGTCCACCAGTTCCTGGCCCTCGGCGGCACGACCAATGCCACCACCTCTGTCAGCTCGGCTTCGAATGCCGATGACCCGATCGTGATCGGCGTGGAGGAAGCCGGTGCCCGCTCGTTCGCAGTCCTGAACCGCACTGGCGGGAAGGTGAGCTTCAAGCTCAACAACGGCAAGGTGAAATTCGAGCTTGACGACAAGCAGGACAAAACCCTGCTCATCGGCCGAGGGGTCAAGACAGTTCTGTTCCAGATGGAAAGCTCTGAAGGGACCCAGGTGACGCCCTTGGCGTTCGACGACAACACGCCGGCGTATTCCAGCTTGACCCTGGTTCCGAAGAAGAAGCCGTAACCACTCGGCATCGCAGTTTCACGGGAGGCCCCAACAAGGCCTCCTTTTCTTTTTCTCGATTTATCTACTTGACTTTTATTGCCAAGTATGATAGACTTAAAACAGCAAATATCAGGCCTGTCACGGCCTAAACCCGTTCCAAGTGACATTGGTAGAAAGGCAAGATATGAAAACAACGTTCTTCGCAATTATCGCCAGCATGTTGCTGGCATTTAACCTCGGTGCGGCAGGGTTTGATTTCATTCCCTCCCATCCACCGGTGACCAACACCACCCCGACAGTCGCCACGAACTCGGTGGTCGCAAGTGCGCCCGCTCCAGCTCCGGTCCAGCCCGCGGGAACCAACGCTGGTTACCCCTACCCGCCGCAGACTGGAAACTGGGCCATCACGGGCCAGCCGGTCGGATGGCAACAGCCTCAGGTCCCGCAGTTGGCGCAAGTTCAGCCGACTGCTCAAGCGCCCCAGCCCATCATCCTACTTGTTCCGGCGCAGCCTGTTCAAGAGGAGAACTCTCTGTGGAGATGGTGCAAAAGCTGGTTCACTGCCGATGGAGGGAGTTCCTCAGGTCGCGAGCTGTATCCTGGACAGTGGGTCCCTTACGGCGGTTACAGCCACGGTGGCCGTCAGTCGGGCTACTATCGAGGGAATTACCCGCAAACACTGGTTACCTTGCCTCAACAGGGTGTCCCGGTTGTTCCAACTCAGACCCTAGTTCCTTTTGGCCCTAGCCAAGGGGTTGCCGGTCGCACTCAAACAGTGGTCCCTTGGGGTCCACCTCAGAGTGGTTCGGCCAGCTCACAGACCACTGTAACCTGGAACGGTAACCAGGTGGTTAGTGGCCGCACTCAGACAACGGTTTCGTGGTGCAATGGTGGCCAGGCTGTAGGTGCTCCCGGCACCCAACGAACCCAGACAGTCGTCCCTTGGGGACCCGGCTTTCGATAAGCCGATCAGTTATTTCAAGCGCGTTCAGACCCAGTGTCTGAACGCGCTCTTCATTTGTGTTAATATTTAAATATGGAAATAATTAGTAAAAATTTGTCAGATTCGGAAAAGTTTGCTGAAGAATTTGTTGCACAATTAGCGTCTCCCGATGGCCATCGGGGGGCTAGCGTCGTGGGCCTATACGGCAACCTCGGTTCCGGCAAAACCACTTTTGTGCAATCTGTCGCTCGGGCTTTGGGAGTAAAGGAGTATCTCACCAGCCCGACATTTGTCATAATGAAGAGATTTACGATTCAGGATTCACGATTCAAGAATTTGATACATGTGGACGCGTACAGATTGAAAAGTTCGGCAGAATTGGAAAAACTCGGTTTCAAAGAGCTTTTGAAAGACCCGGGCAACTTTATTTTGATCGAATGGGCTGATATAGTGGCCGATATTTTGCCTCCCAAGCACAAAAAACTTAATTTCGAATTTATAGACGCAACGACTCGAAAAATTATCTCTGAATAAACAAAAACCCCCGCCTGAAGGCGGGGGTTTTTGTTTATAGATACCGGCGCAACGTTTCCTCAAGTTTTACAAGCTGATCTGGTGAAAGGTGATGATGTCCCGGGTGTTCTTTTAACCAATGAAGCCCTTTTTTCATTTCTTCTTTACTGATACCAGCACCGGAACTTGATTCATGCAAATCTCCTCGGAAAGCACTCGCCACTTCTTCTCGTTCCGTTTCGCTAAAACCACTTTCTTTCAAGCGAAAGATGACCTTTCTGAATTCTTTGTAGGTTACTTTGTCATTGCCACTAAAAAATCCCATATAATTTAATTACTATTAGTAATAGAACTGTTATTTAATTATACGCTTCAACTATATTTTGTCATGCTAGAATGGATATATGCCGAAAGAAACCAAAAAACGCCTTGTTTTGCTCGATGCTCACGCTATTCTTCACCGGGCGTATCACGCCCTTCCGGATTTTTCATCAAGCAAGGGTGAGCCTACAGGGGCCCTATACGGCCTTTCAACAATGCTTATTAAGATCATCGGCGAGCTTAAGCCCGACTACCTTGTCGCCGCTTATGATTTGCCAAAGCCAACCTATCGTCACGAAGCGTTTAAGGATTACAAAGCGGGTCGGGCCAAGGCAGACGACGCGCTTGTTGCTCAGATGAAACGCTCGCGAGATGTGTTTACCGCTTTTGGCATTCCAATTTACGACAAAGAAGGTTTTGAGGCCGATGACATCATTGGAACCGTAGTTGAGTATTTCAAAAAAGATAAAAATGTTGATGTTGTAATTGCCTCGGGTGATATGGACACCCTTCAGCTTGTTTCTGACAAGCATGTTCAGGTGTACACGTTGAAGAAGGGAATTAACGACACGATTTTGTATGACGAAGATGGCGTGAACAGCCGTTTTGGTTTTGGACCGGAGCTTTTGCCTGATTACAAAGGACTTCGCGGTGATCCGTCGGACAATATTCCAGGTATAAAAGGAATTGGAGAGGTGACGGCAACTGCGCTTATCAAAGAGTTCGGAACAATTGAGGAGATGTACAAAATTTTGAAAAAGGGTCGTACAAGATTTGAAAAGGCGGGGATTAAGGAGCGGATGATTCAGTTGCTTGAAGATGGAAAGGAGGAAGCAGAATTTAGCAAAATGCTCGGTACCATTCGCCGCGACGCACCGATTGCCTTTGCATTGCCTGAGAAGCCGTGGCGCGAAACGCTTGATGTCAGTAAGACATTTAAATTTTTTACTGAATTGGAGTTTCGAGCGCTTGGTGGGAGGTTTACACAAGTGCTTACTGGAAAGGTAGCGGCGCCCGTGGCGGGCGCCGCTAAGTCTCCCGTTGCATCTGCTGCTCCCGGCCAAAGCCTTTTTTCTGCCCAAGCGAGCATGCCCGCTCCCGACCCCGAAGCTCTTGCTGAAACCGCACTCGCTTTGTGGCTTGTAAATTCTAACCTCACCAACCCAAAGCTTGAAGATATTATAAATTTTAGCGGAGCCACAACTTTTGAAGATGCGCTCACAGCGATTTTCAAGCGGCTGACTGAATTAAAATTAGCTTCTGTTTTTGAAACTATCGAAAAACCCCTTTTGCCGATTGTTCGCAAAATGAAAGAGCGGGGGATTGCTGTTGATACCGATTGCTTGAAAAAACTTTCGAAACAATATCATCAGACTCTGAATGGACTCGAGAAAAGTATCTGGAAGCTTGCCGGGGAAGAATTTAATGTTGCATCTCCCAAACAGCTCGGCGTCATTTTGTTTGAAAAACTGGGTCTGAAAGCCAAAAATCAGAAGAAAACCGGCGGTGGAGCCCTCTCTACAAAAGAATCAGAGTTGGAAAAACTTCGTGACAGCCACCCGATTATCGCGCTCGTACTAGAATATCGCGAGCTCGCTAAGCTTCTCGGCACATATATAGATACCATTCCTGAAATGGTACATAAAGACGGTCGTCTTCATGCGCAATTTTTGCAAGCGGGCACCACAACCGGACGAATGGGCTGTGAAGATCCCAATTTGCAAAATATTCCCAACAAAACCGAGCTTGGACGAGCGATTCGAAATGCCTTTGTGGCCGCTCCGGGATTTAAACTTGTTGCCTTTGATTATTCACAAATTGAACTTCGAATTGCCGCGTTTCTATCGGACGATAAAAAACTGATTGAGATTTTCAAAAATGGGGAGGATGTACACACAGCCGTGGCCTCGGAAGTATTTGGTGTTCCGCTCGACAAAGTACAGTCTGACATGCGCCGTAAAGCAAAGGTTATCAATTTCGGCGTGATGTATGGCATGGGGGTCAACGCGCTTCGAGCTAATCTTGGCGCCGAGACGACCCGTGAAGAATCTCAAAAGTTTTACACTGAATATTTTGAAAAATTCTCTGGTTTGGCGAAATATCTTGAGGCAGTAAAACTGGAAGCTCGCCGTGTTGGTTTTACCGAAACATTTTTTGGTCGCCGACGATATTTCCCCGGAATTACTTCCAAATTACCTTTTATCCGTGCCGCGGCCGAGCGTATGGCGATAAACGCTCCGATACAGGGTACCGAAGCCGATATTATCAAGCTCGCCATGATTCAGACCGACGACCATATTGCCAAAGCCGGATTACGGCAGAAGGCGCACCTCTTGCTTCAAGTGCATGACGAACTTGTTTACGAAGTCGAAACGTCATCCGTTTCTAAATTTATTTCAAATGTTAAGCCGATTATGGAACAGGTAATCTCTCCTGAAAAAATAAAAGGCATTGTGTGTCGGGTAGATGCGAAAGTGGGGGACAATTGGGGAGAAATGGCTAAATCAAATTAGCAAAAATACTCACATACATAAATATTACGCTATAGCGTAATATTTATGTATATGTGATTGTTTGTAATCAAATACATTTCGATGTATCCTCTCTTTAGTTTTTGAACAACATAAATTCCAGGAATGAGTGCTCTGAAAACATTGCCTATTGTGCAAACCGGCAATCTCGATTATAGGGATTTTGCGGTTTCGGTTGCCAAACAGCTCGGTCTTGAGCCAGCTTCAGTCTGCTCTGTCGCTGTTTCCCCACCCAGTTCGGGCGAATACTGTTTTTCAATAAGTTGTGCCAGAATTGTGGATGACAAAACGGTGCTAGATGCTGTCTTTGCGTATGGCGCCAATAAGGGTTTTGCCATCCAGTGTCGACTCCCTACGGTGGACGGTTATGTTTTCTGGGGGAACGAGGTTCCTGTGCCGGCACGGTTCAGTGTTTGTGTCACAAACCTTTCTGAGCCCCTTGCTGGGGAACCTGGTGAGATTCGTATAACCTGTGAAAAGATCTGATCTTATTACCAATTCCCGACCATCCGTCGGGGATTTTTTTCCCAGTTTTGCCCACAGTAACCTGTGGTCGCAACCAACTGAGGACGTCGCACCCACCTCTTTTTTCTGGTGCGACGCAAACTAAATAGATTTTAATCCTTTAAAACTTGCTTTTCACCACTTTTTCTTTATTCTTACTTTAGAACCCTTAACAAAAGGAGTAGTTCTGAAAACAATTCTATTGACAGGCTTTAGGCCTTTTGGGCTCTACGGCTCAAATTCTACGGGGAAGTTGGCAAACGAGATGCACGGACAGGTTCTCTCCGGCTATCATATCTGCGGACTGGCTTTCGAAACTTCAATGCGGGTCGCTTCTCCGGATCGTAACTGTGGAGAGGAGATTGTTGGATATGCCGAAGATGCTGGCGCTTCGGCAATTATATCTTTCGGTATGAGCTCAACTGTTCTTGGCCTTCGGGTCGAAGGCATGTGCTCCAATTGGGTTGACTGTGACAAGTATTGTGACCCGCAGGAAAATTGTCAGCCAATTACAGCACATCGGCCGGCAAGAGAAACTCTCGCGATTGATTTAGTGCCCTGGAATGTGCCTCGGGTGTATGAGGAGCTTAAGCGCCGACAGATTCCTTGCGAGTTTGAGGTGTCACAGAATGCCGGGGGATTTTGTTGTAACGCCCTCATGTATTTGACGCTCTGTGCCATGGAGAGACGAAAGAAACGTCTGCCATTCTTGTTCGGACATGTGCCGTGTTCTCCTCAAGCGGTTCGTGGCATTCCTCTTGAGCAGTTTGATTCGGGTAAAAAAGTGCTTATCAAGGAAGGTATGCTCAAGGAGATGCTCGAGGTCATTCTCCAGAATTTCACACAAGCGGGATAGCACCCCGCTTTTTTCTTTTACTTATACACCTTATTCGCACGAATAAGGGTTATAAGAAAGCGGTCATATTTAGATCTAACGGCTCACTGATCTCGTCGAGAGACCAGTGAGCCGTTGCTTGCATTTTTGTTACCGTTCAGTAGTATTCAGAACAGTTCACCACAGAAGAAAGATAAATATATGGCAACCAGGATTCCTTGCGGTCTTTGCACCCATCTCGCTCAGTTATTTCCCGGGACACTCGATGCCTGTCCGGTAAGTAACCCTCCCGATCTTCAGCGTGATGCATGGTTTACGATTACGCCCCCTGAGCCGATTCCGAACGAGAAGGTTTACGATGCGGTAATGACCTATTACCGCTCGGCGGGGCTTGAAATAAGGGACGACGGCCACGGCATCTTTTGCATCACAGTAGGTGAGTTGCCAGTGTTTCAAATTACCGTGACCAACAATCTTATGGACTGCAGGCGCATGACTGTTTCTGCGATTCCGATTTAATTTCAATCGCGCTTCAGCCGGCAGGGCATTCCACCCTACTGGCTTTTTTCTTCCCAATTTTGCCCACGGTACTCCGTGGTTGCAACTAATTGAGGACGTCGAGTACCCTCGACGTAAGCCCACCTTACTAGCGACTAAAAGTTAAAAGCTGTAAACTATCCCTATGTTGTACTTCCTTTACGGCACAGACACAGACAAAGCCCGCGCCAAAGCTCGCGACATCATTTCGAGCGCCCAGAAGAAAAAACCGGGCGCTGAATTATTTACACTCGATTCTGACAATTGGAGCGCTACCAAATTCGATGAACTAATAAGCTCGCAGGGATTGTTTGAACGAAAATATATTGTTTTTGTAAATCGGTTGCTAGAAAACAAGGAGGCCAAAGAAATTATTCTTGAAAAATTGCCCGCTATAGCAATTTCAGAAAACTTTTTCATTTTTTGTGAGCATGGGGCTGATAAGGCGACACTCACCGCGTTAAAAAAGGCATCCGGCACGATTCAAGCATTTGAAAAAAAGACAGTATCGAAAGAATCGTTCAATGTATTTTCTTTGTCAGATGCTTTGAAGGCTCGAGACAGAAAAAAACTTTGGGTTTTGTATCAAAAGGCCTTGCGCAATAACGCTACCCCCGAGTCTCTGTCGGGCATTTTGTTTTGGCAGGTTAAAACCTTACTCACAGGTAGAGCCAGTAATTTTTCTAAAACAGAGCTAGAAACTTTAGCTCGCCGGCTGATTTCTCTCTATCACGATTCTCACAGAGGACTCGTTGATTTTGAGGTTGGCCTTGAACGATTCGTTCTATCTGTGTAAAATGATAGGACTTCCACTTTGGGCGCACTTCTTCGTTGCTTTGGCTGCTTGCCCCTCGCAGTACTAACTCTGTACAGCTCGGTCGCAAGCCTCGCTCGCGCCTCGAATTGCATCCGAAAGAGAAAGTCCTAAATATATGGAAAAAATGCGATTGTTCTGGAGTCTTGCTTACCCTGTGTGGCCTAAGATTATTCGTGGTTGGGAAAAACTTGGTTTTCACAAATTCCGCCAGCGTTTTTTGATCGGGCATCTAAACGCGAATTTTAATAAAGAAAATCTGGAAAAGATGCTTTATGAGCAGGGTTTTGAAAATGCGATTATTGCTTGGTGCGATCCGGGCGAGGTGTTGAGCATGAGAAAGATTAATGATGAGATTTATCAGTACCATATTCGACTTTTTATTGATGGCGAAATTCGCGCCCATTACGAATATTCACCTGAAGCGAAGCCAATCGACCACATTCGCGAAACTTTTTTCAAACCAGAAACCGAATTTTTCAAAGATCTTTTGGGCGGTTATCTAATTTCGGGGAAGGAGTAGGGCTACACAGTTTGCGTCGCACCAGGAGAAAAGAGGGACGTGCAACGTTCTCAGTTGTTGCAACCACAGGTTACTGTGGGCAAAACTGGGAAATAAAAACCCACCGAACTATCGGTGGGCAGACTATTTGACGACAACTACGGAACGATGCTCCAAGTCACCTCGGTTCCGGCCAGGTAGGGCACCACATGCCCATCAGCCTCGAACGCGAGTGATGCGGGAACCGTCCAGGACTCCTTCCTCAGAGTGATTGTGTCGGCGCTCACTGGAAGGCCGTAGAACTTTGCGCCAAACTCGGACACGAAAGGCCGCAGACGCGCCAGTTCACCTTGTTCATCGAAGAACTGGGCCAGGCGAGGGAGTGCCACCGGCGCACTCCAAACTCCCGCCGCGCAACAACCAGCCTCCTTTTTTCCTTGTGGGTGAGGTGCAGTGTCGGAACCGAAGAAGAACTTCGGCTTACCTGATGTTGCCGCAAGAATGAGAGTTTGCCGATCCATCGGAGTTTTCGCCACTGGTTTGCAGTAGTTGTGGGGTGCCAGGAATTCTCCTGCCGGTGTCCTGAAACACAGAACATCGTCGAGAGTCAAGAGTAGGTGGTGCAGGGTGATGGTCGCAGCCACATTGTCAGGTGATTCGAGCACCAGATGCACCGCGTCACTGGTCGTGATGTGCTCAAGCACAATTTTGAGTTTGGTGAAATGAAACGCGAGGAACTGGACATGCTTGAGAAACTCGGCTTCTCTCACCATAACGAATAGTCCCGGCACCTCACCGTGAAGGCAGAGGACCATGCCAACTTGTTGCATGGTATCAAATACAGGCGCCAGTCTGTCTAGTTGGTCGAGGTTTACTCCGTTGCTCGAGTTGGTGGTCACTCCTTCAGGGTAGAGTTTGGCAGCTATCACTCCGAGGCTCGCGGCTTCGCGTATCATGTCCGGAGTCGTGTTCATAGTCAGCATGATCGTCATGAGCGGAGTGAACTTTTGGCCAGCCTTGAGCGCCTCCGTGATTTGACGGGAATATTTCATTGCCTCTGCGCCGGTCAGAATTGGTGGCACAGTGTTTGGCATTACGAGCGCCCTTCCGAATTGGCTGGCGGTGATTGGGACTACCATGTCGAGCATTGGCCTCAAACGGAAATGCACATGGAAGTCGTCTGGTATTGGAATGGTTACGGTGGTTCCTGGGGAACAAGTGTTCATATTTTTGTCGGTGTTCAGTGATGCACAAACAGTGTGCACGGTTTTTGCTTCCCTTATACTATTCAGGTTTGGGGAAAAAGCAAGGAAAGTAAAAAATTTCTAATATCTAATTTCTAACCCGCCTACCGGACGGGCAGGTTTCTAAAAACGAAAAAGGGAAGATTCAGCATAAGACAATAAAGTGGAGAAAGAAAAAGCGGTTCCGAAAACTTTCGGAACCGCCAAGATAGTGTGTTTTTTGGTTTCAATCCCAACCCTCGATCTCACGATTCATCTGTCGAATCGTCCTTCGCACCTGCGTTGGAGCTAGAAACGCCATTGATCCAATGGAGATGGAGTCTGCGCCGGCCCTCATTACTTGCCGGGCATCTTCAAGGGAGAGAATCCCGCCGCCCGCATTTATCGGCTTACGAAGACCCATTGCTCGAACTTTTTTGAGCCAAGCGAGGGTTATCGGGGTGAGCGGTCTTCCTGAAACCCCACCCTTGAATTTCGGACCGAAACGCTTTTCAAGCGGAGAAACTGTTGTTCCGAAGAACTTCAGGCGTTCAGCTTCAGGCAGGTTGTTCCACTGTAGGGTGTTGAACACGCAGAGAGCGTCACATGCCGGATGCCTCGCGATTTCTATGGCGGCTTCTGGCAGAAGGTCTGGCCCAAATTTTGGAACTATCGGGACACCGAGTGCTCCCAATTCGTCGAGATGGGGGAGGACCTCTTTGATAAGACCTGATGGATCAAGACCACCGTTTGGACAGGAATAGTTGGCTTGTATACCGAAGTCTGCTCTGAATCTCGGTTTCTCCATTTTCATCCGACTTACAAACTTCCTCGTTTCTTCCAAACGCTCTTCTGGTGTGCTGGCAAGAGACATGAAAGAGATTAAAAATGGACTCCTCCGTGCCTGCCACCTTCCGGTATTGAGCAGAAATTCCAGCCCTGGACCCGAAAGGCCGACCGCGTTTACGGCGGCGCCAGTTCGCAGGTTTACATGGATGCATTTGGGCTTGAATTCTCTTGGAGTCATGCCATCCCTTTTCATGGGCATGTTTCCGAGACGAGGGAGCAATGTGGTCGTTTTCGCCACAAAGGTTGCTTTGCTGAAGTCGAGTCCGAACAACCAGAGCCAGGGGTGGTACCACCAGCCTTGTCCAAAGAAGTTTGTTGTTCCTGACGCTAGCCAAACCGATCCAAAGTGTATGCCTCGCAGTATCATAGGTTGTGCCGGGTTGATGTTTTTGTTCTACTTTTGGCATTATATTCAAGTACAAGGAAAAAGCGAGTTTTTTGGGACAGAATGAAAGCGTCATATAAAAATCCGCATAATTGCGGATTTTTTGCATTGTGCGCCCGGGGCGAGGGATATCTTCCATTACATGGACAGTATCCCGATTGGATTTTCTAGGATGCTTCGCTTCCAGAAAATGCTCAATCGGGCTTCGATTCCCCCACGCAAGCTCATTTAGAGCTTGCGCGAGGCGCACAAATTAAAATGGCCTACCTT
>JBBTUO010000008.1:0-2261 GCA_038063715.1 Patescibacteria group bacterium
GCCAAAATTTTGTCCTGCAGGCCGGCTGGTGGTGGCTGCATAGACAGTGGTTGCGGCAACAGCTGTTTTACCCTAACCCACATCCCCCTCTAGAAGGCGAGACATTGCATGGCCCCGCTTGAAATCAGTAAAAATATTTTCTATGGCGCGTTTTTGGGCCGCGGTGGCTTCAAATGGGAACCGGCTCATGAAGCGAGCGATTTCTTCCGCAGATTTTTCAATCACAAAACTTTTGTTTTTTTGCCATTCACGTTTAGCACGCTGTTTTTCGAGCTGTATCAAAAAGACCTCTTCAAATGCAAATCTTTTGCGAGCCGTCTCAGCGTCTCGAGCGTTTTGCGGAGCATGTGCCCAAACTAAAGCAGTTTTGATGCCTGGTAGACTGTATTTCGCCAGTATGTCGTCGAGAATTGGATCACGAAGACTTTCCAGGATGCCGGACTTTAGGATTTTAGTGATTGCGTGGTAGACCCAGTTGGACGTGATACCTCGGGACTCGGGATAGACAGGGTATAAAGTGTGTTTTTCGCCTTCCGCTCCAAAAAGATTGTCACCGACTCCGATTGGGAGTTTGTCTACCACTTCAATTTTGGGATTCGAAAAGTAGAGCTCCCCGGTTTTCTTTCTAGCACTTACTTTTCCTTCGATTCGCACCATCGCACCTTCGGATGTCATTTTGGCGAGGTAAGGTTGGTTGAACCAGACAGCTTTGATTTTTCCAGTGTTGTCTTCGACGAAGCCCTCAGCCATTGTCATCTTTGTGCGGAAACCTTTACTGGCTTTAAGGCCGAAAATTTTACCAAACACGACTGCGAGCTCACCTTGGACTAGGCCGGTGATATTTTTCATCTCAGAGGTGTCACCGTAACGGGTGGGGAAGTGATACAAAAGGTCGCGTACGGTTTTTAACCCGAGCTTTTTGAGCGCAGTTTTTTGCGGCGGGGCGAGACGGAAATTTTTCTCGATTAGGCTGTTCGCATCCATGTAGAAGGGAAGCTCTGAATTGCAAGCGCAATAGTTACGGCTAGAATGGTCACATCCCGGAAAATTATATCCATGAGGGGGAAATTAAACACAATTAGACCGGTAAGCGATAGAGAAGCGACAAGACTAGGGATGAAGATATTTTTGCCGGAGAGTATCCAGAGGCCAGTCACAATCTCATATACCCCCCAAATTTGTAAAAGAAGAACTTCAGGCACGAGGTCGCGCATGAATTTTGGGAACCAGCCGAGCCAAGATTGTGGATCAACGAAACCGCCAATTCCTGCGTACAAGAAAGCAAAGGCTACCCCAATGCGCAGAATGAGCCAGGCGGTTTTTTCACGACTCATTTCCATTTATTTTTCTGTGACAATCACTTTTCCAAACATTTTTGCGCTCACATGGTTGTGGTACCCCCACGAACCGACCTTGTTGAAGGTAAATGAGTATTCGGCTGTTGATCCACACTGATCAAATGCTGTACCGACTGCATCAGGGCAGTGATCTGAGAGAGATGTTCCGCTATAGACTATGTGAGTAGGGTGCATCGCAGAACCAACCCACATTCCTTCAGAGCTTTTGTTAATAAATTTCACGGTGTCCCCAAGTTTAATAGAGATCTCTTTTGGAGAGAAGCCTGTATCGGTGTAGGTAACCTCAACAGTTTTTGCTTTTGGTGTTGTGTCCTCTGGAACAAGAACCATTTCATCTACTGTAGTATTACCTTCTGCTGGCATCGTGTTTGTCACCACAGGCTGAACTGACTCGTTTACATCCTCACTTGTTTTTTCCTTAGCACCGAGGCTTACAGCGATAATAATAATTGCCACAATTACAATACCGATGATATATTTTGTTGCATTACTTTCCGTTTGTTGAGGTTCCATTTTTTTGATAATTTTATTTATAATATTTTTAATTATAGCAGAAATTTTCCTTTAGCAAATCAGCATAGAAAAACCCGAATTGATGTGGTAGAGTAGGGGCATAAGAAGCTTTTAGCTATCAGCTGTTAGCTTTTAGGTAGAAAAGATGAAGCAGTGCGGGGAAGCTATAAGCTAACAGCTAAAAACTGAAAGCTATTAAATTGGAGAGGTGTCAGAGCGGTCTAATGTGCAGCTTTGCTAAAGCTGTGAGCCCCTTAAAAGGCTCCGAGGGTTCGAATCCCTCCCTCTCCGCCAGATGTCCAAGTTAGAACCTTAGGTACGGCAAGGGTTTTTGGGCCCTTGCCCACGACTTTTGGGGGATCGAATTTGGACAATTGTAAATCCATAAGA
>JBBTUO010000009.1:0-10766 GCA_038063715.1 Patescibacteria group bacterium
TACTTTTGAATAGAGTAAGGGAAGCTTCACATTTTCGAGCACCGTGGTTCGTGCTAGAAGATTGAAAGTTTGGAAAATGAACCCGACCTCTGTGTTGCGAATTGCCGCAAGTTCCTCGTCACTGTATTGTGATACATTTTTACCCTGAAAGAAGTATGTACCTTCAGTGTGTTTGTCTAGGAAGCCCAAAATATGTAGCAAGGTCGATTTGCCCGAGCCGGACGGCCCCATTATTGCGACAAAATCGCCTTTCTTTATGGAGAAGGATATATCTCGTACTGCCGTGGTTAAGGTTTCGCCATCGGTGTAAGTTTTGTTTAGGTGTTCTGCTCGGATCAGATCCATTTTATTTGCCTGAGGTTAGGACACGCTCACCGTCTTCTAGACCAGTTAGAATTTCAATTTCACCGTTCGAACCACGAATGCCAGTAGATACTTCTCGTTCTTCAGTGATGGTAGAGCTTTTTGTTATTCGCACAAACTTTTTATCACCTTTCTCGTAGACCGCTCTCTGAGGAACGCTTAAAGCATTTTCACGCTTAGCACTTTCAATCGTAATGTTTGCTGTCATGCCAGAGCGTATTCTTGGATCGCCCTCATTAAATTCCAGAGTGGTTTTGTATGTTGAGATTCCGTCAATCACTGTTTCAGCCGGATCAATTTTGACAATTTTGCCTGCAAAGTTTACATCACTGCCGTATGCATCTAGAGTAATTTCTGCTGGGTTACCAACTTTAATTTTTGCAACATCAACCTCAGGAACAAAAGCCTCCACTTTAAAATTATCACTCATCACCGCGACAAGAGTTACATTAGCGCCCGCTATCTGCCCAATTTTTGCATCTTGTCTGGTTACAACGCCAGCGATAGGGGAGAAGATGTAGGTTTTGTATGCCACGGCTTCTGCATTTTTCACATTGGCTTCTGCACTTCTAACATCAGCTAGTGCCCCAGCCAAAACATCGGCTGTTGCCGGCGCTTTAATTAGAGCGACTTCATTTCGAGCGGTTTCCACTGTAATTTTTTGGGTACGGATGGTTTGAATTTGATCATTAACATTCGTAAGAGCTGTATTAATGTTCGTTCTAGCGGTGTTGATAGCGTCCTTATTTGTCGAAAGAGTACTGTCAGACAGGCTTAGCGCTGCATTTAATGCTCGACTAGTTTTGATAAGGAAGTCGTTTATAGATAATAGATAATTTTTTGCTTGTGTCAGTCCGATTTCTATATCTGTATTTGTTAGTGCTGGTTCTTGAATTAATTTTTTAAAATTTGTAAGTACACCTTCCACCAAGAAGCGACCGGTTTCAGCGTCTACCGAGGCTTGTTGATCCGAGGAGTTAAAGTTCAGTTTAGGATTTGCCGACAGGGGATTACCAAAAAGTGTGTCGGCTTGTCGGTGCACAGCATTGTCGGCTTTGTTGAATGCGTCTAGTATTATGTTGGCTACAGCACTGTAATCGCTTGATAGATCCGCCTCAGCTTTGGCAAGGCCGTTTTCTTCAACACTAATTTCTTCTTTGCTCCCTCCAGCCTTCAGGTCATTGTAATGAGCTTGTTTAGACTCGAGTTTGGCCTGAGCATCCTCAACGGCCGATATTTCCACGCCGTTTTCGGTTGCTAGAAGCAATGTCCCTTGTTCGACTCGGTTTCCGACCTCAACATTAATTCTTCTTATTTTTCCTCCCTTTTCAAATGCCAGGTCAACAGCTTCTTTCGCTTTTACACTGCCAGACACTGTTACCTCTTGGACCAAGTTTCCGGCTTCTACTAGAAAGGTCAGTGGTTCCGTCTTATTTCCACCTCTTCCGTATACAAATAGAAGAATAATAACGATAACAGCTACCGGTATGTAAAATATTTTTTTCTTTAAAAAATGTAGATTCATGTAATTAATTTTTAAGAATCCATAAAATATCCTCAGCTGCGCGGCGCCGGCGAGGCTTGCGATCAAAATGTATCTTTATTACATTGCGGGAGCAAACGGAGCCGGCAACAAAGCAGATGGGGGTATTTTATGCATTCTTCGATTTTTTAATGATGTCTTTAATCGCCGAAAGGTGGGACATAAATTTCTCTATGCTCGAAATTTTTGAAAGGCCGATCATTTCTTCATCTTTGGCAAACACGATTAGTTTCTCGCCGGTTTTCAGTTTCAATTTTCTTCGTATTTCCGCCGGGATCACTACTTGTCCTTTTTCACCGAGCGTTGTAACACCGATTGAGTTTTTGTTGAGCGTTTTCATTAGTTTTTTGAATAGGTTAGTGAGTAAGTATGAAATGTATGATATATCATACATGACCTACACTAGGTGTCAATGAAAGTCTGTGAGTGCGGTATGCTATAATCTGTTTTTATCACCATATGAATGAAATAAAGATTGCACCACCTATAATTCTTGACGGGAGGCCTCTTCGAGACCAGGGAGCTCTTCGTCTAAAAGAGTTGATTTCTGTTGCCGTGGTTAAACCAACACTTGCTATACTTCAAGTTGGCAATTTGCCAGAGTCATGCGCCTATATTGAAAAAAAAGGTAAATTTGCTGAAATGATTGGGGCGCGTGTGATTCATGTACAATTTCCAGATACGGTTTCTGAGGACACTCTTGTCGATGCAATTGATGGTCTTAATCGGGATGTGGAGGTGCAGGGAATTATTGTTCAACTTCCGATTCCAGACCAACTCAATAAACAAAAAATTCTCGATACTATTAGTATAGCAAAAGATACCGACGGTCTAACTTCGGGGAACAAGGAACTGTTTGAAGTGGGGGATCCTCGCGCTGTCGTTCCTGCGACGGCACGAGGGGTCTTGTCCTTGCTTACAGGCTACGGTATTTCTATACGCGGCAAAAAAGCGACCGTCATCGGACGGTCAGCTCTTGTGGGCGCACCCATTGCTACACTTTTGAGACGGGAGGGCGCTCTTGTGACTGTTTGTCATAGCAAAACAGAAAATGTGCCGGAAAAAAGCCGACAATCAGATATTTTAATCGTCGCAATCGGTCGGCCAAATTTTGTTAACAAGGAATATGTGACGCCGGACCAGACAGTTATTGACGTCGGCATCAATTCGACTGAGGGCGTGAAGCTTGACGAGGAAATTCCCAAACGAAAACTGGTTGGGGATGTCGATTTTGAAGCCGTGAATGGGGTTGTTGGGGCAATTTCCCCTGTACCGGGAGGTGTGGGGCCAATGACTGTTCTGTCGCTCTTTGAGAATTTGATCGATGCGTGTAAGCTGTCTTTGTAACATTTCCTATTTTCAGGCGTCTCCACTATACTGTACTATGCTGTAGGACGATTTGTATTATTAATTTATTAACATAAGCAATCTGCATATGAACAACGATTCAATTTTTTCTCATCCGCAGTTTAAGAAATCGGCGCTTGCCGTTTTGGTTTTGCTATCCCTCTTTTTACTGTCAAAAACGATTTCTGAAATGAAGGAGTGGCGCTCAATCGGCAAGGATGTTCCGCCGCAGGCCACCATTACTGTTTCCGGTAAGGGTGAAATTGTGGTGAAGCCTGACATTGCAGCATTTTCTTTCAGCATTAACGAGGAGTCGCTCGTAGTGGGTGACGCTCAAGAAAAAGTAGCGAAGAGCGAAAAAGAGGTTTTGGCCTTTTTGGAAAAAGCAGGAGTTTCAAAGGACGATATAAAAGTTTCCGGATACAATATTTATCCACGATATGATTATCCTCGATCAGATTATTACGGAGGAGGGAAGCAGATACTCGCCGCCTATGTTGTGACTGAATCGGTGGAAGTGAAAGTAAGAAAAACATCTGATGCTGGTAAAATTATTGGCAGTATGGGCGAGCTAGGCGTTACCAATATCAGTGGTCTGACATTTAGTGTTGATAAGCAGGATGATGTTGTAAAGGAGGCTCGACAGAAGGCGATTGAAGACGCAAAGGCTAGCGCAAAGGTTTTGGCCCGAGACTTGGGAGTGCGTTTGGTTCGGATCGTGAGTTTTTCTGAAGGCGGTTATTATCCTCCGCAACCGATGTATTACGCAAAATCTGAAGCGATGGGCATGGGAGGAGATTCAATGGCTACTCCTGAACTTCCGAGCGGGACGAACAAGATTACTTCAAGCGTCTCTATTACCTACGAAATCAGATAGATTCAGGATTGACGATTCAGGATTTAAGAAGCCCCAAAATTTTCGGAAAAATTTTGGGGCAGGAATAAGCGATTAAGCCCTAGATACAGAGTTTAAAAAGACAACGGCTCAGTGGTAAAACCACTGAGCCGTTGAAGTTTGTGTATAAAGTCCAGAAAAAAGTTAACGGCTCACCCGTACCACGGGTGAGCCGTTAACTTTTTCCGCGTTCCAGTTGAGGTGTTTTTGCGTTAAATTGCTGATTTTTCGGTTTTTCTCTTTGTGTAGGCCCTTTACTTGGAAGTTGAACTCCCAAGTAAAAGCACGGATTGACAAAAACCCTCTTTTCATTAGTATTGCAACAGTTTCATTGAAAACGGCTTTGTGTGATGTGCCTGAACATCGCTTGTTGGATTTGAATTGCAAACACATGAAAGCTTCTTTCTACCACCTTAATCTCGCCGAGCTCAATGCCCTGGGTATCGAAGGCGCTAACGGCGAATACTTCATCCGTGCCGGTGACCACAAGGTGTCTGTTGAAGTCACATTTGATGCGGTCAAAGAATTCGACGGCCCGTTGGACAGTCTTGCCCTTCATCTCACTCTGTCTGACCTGCCGTTTCCGCATACTGAAGATTTTGATGCACTCGGGCTTCAGATGGACTGCAACTATCTCAAGTTTCGTTTGTCCGTTTCCGTTGCGCACCAATTGGCCACTATGGCCAACGTGACTAGCAATCCGATCCGCCTTCGGTGCGGTGAGGACGGATTCGATAACAGCCACTTTGCGTTCGTTAAGTCAGTTGAAGGGGCAGACAGTGTGCGCGGATTCGTCGAATTCGTGTGCGATTATCTTCACGCGATCAACTCCGCGGATTTTGCAAGCGCCGGCTGTCGTTTGTCGCGGGACGTTGGCGAGGGCGTCTTGCATTTCGACCCCTTCAAGGAAGTCGTCAATTGATCTTTTTGCGTCCGCTCGACCGTCATGGTCGAGCTTTTTCTTTTGTTGATTTTGAAAATGTGGCCCCAAAATGCTACTATTGCTCCATGATCACCCTAAAAGAAATCGAAAAATTGGCTTTATTAAGCCGAATTGACCTTGCTCCCGAGGAAAAAGAGGCCTTTAGGAAAGACATGGACGCGATTTTGGGCTACGTGGAACAAGTGCAGAAAGTTTCCGGCGCTCTAGACGTTAACAAAAAAGCCGGCAATCTTCGAAATGTCTTGCGTGAAGATGCTAATCCGCACGAAAGTGGTATTCATACCGAAACATTAATTTCCGCCGCCCCTAAACGGGAGGGTAACCGTGTTAAGGTTAAAAAGATTTTATAAGTAGCGATACCAATATACGAATTAATACTAATTATACCAATCAAATGCAACTTCTCCATTCGTATCATTAGTACATTAGTATATTCGCATTGATACCAACATGATTGATTTAAAAACACTCACAATAAAAAAAGCCCACAACTCTTTAATGAAAGGGGAGTATTCTGCTGTTGATTTGGCGCAAGCTTATCTTGACGTGATTAAAGCAAAGAACAAAGAGCTCAATGCGTATATTGAAGTGTATTCCGACGTGCTTGAGCAGGCCCAGAGGGCGGATGAAAAAATAAAAGCTGGGACAGCGACGATGCTTACCGGTATTCCGTTGGCTATAAAAGACAATATTCTTCTGAAGGGTAAAATAGCGAGCGCGTCTTCAAAAATACTTTCTAATTATCAGGCCAGTTACGATGCGACTGTTATTACTAAATTGAAAGAAGCGGGGGTGGTTTTTCTTGGTCGGACAAATATGGACGATGCCGCCATGGGTAGTTCTACCGAAACTTCTTTTTATGGCACTACTCGTAATCCGCACGATCAAAGTCGAGTGCCAGGAGGGTCATCAGGGGGTTCAGCTGCGGCGGTGGCAGCTAATATAGCTCTTGCGGCATTGGGATCTGACACGGGCGGATCTATTAGACAGCCGGCCAGTTTTTGCGGGCTTGTTGGTTTGAAACCGACTTATGGTTCGGTTTCTAGACACGGTCTTATCGCGATGGCTTCATCACTCGATGTTATTGGTCCGATTACTAAAACGGTTGAGGATGCCCAAATTATTTTCGATTGCATCAAGGGACGCGATTCAATGGATAGCACATCTTTCGATCTGCCGGCGGCACAGACGAAAAACAAAAAATTAGTCATCGGTGTTCCGCGCGCTTTCACCGAAAGCGAGGGAATCGACGCGAGTGTTGTGAAAAATTTCAAGGAGTCACTAGAAGCATTAAAAAAACTTGGTCACGAAATAAGAGATATTACATTGCCGAACATTTCTTATTCACTGGCTGTATACTATATTTTAATGCCAGCTGAAGCTTCGACCAACCTCGCTCGTTTTGATGGAGTTAAGTACGGTTTTTACAAAGCTGGAAAAAATTTGCTTGAGGACTACCAGTTTAGTCGCGGAGAGGGATTTGGTAGGGAAGTGCGTCGCCGCATTTTGCTCGGAGCCTATGTGCTGTCGTCTGGATATTATGATGCATACTACAACAAAGCTATTGCGGTTCGGGAGGTCATTACTAACGATTTTGCCGAGGCTTTTAAAGGGGTCGATGTTATTGTGACGCCGACCACACCAACTCCTGCATTTAAAATCGGTGAAAAATTTAGTGACCCTCTTTCAATGTACCTTGCTGATATTTTTACGGTCAGTGCCAATATTGCCAGTATACCAGCGATTTCAGTGCCGTCTGGGTTTTCGGAGGTTGACGGAAGGAAGTTGCCACTTGGTTTGCAGTTTATGGCACGATCGGGAGGAGAGAAAGAACTTTTTGAAATTTCTAAATCCTTTCGTAGTGAGTAAATAATTGCTATTCTACATAGTATGGAGGCGACCAATTTTTTGAATGTTGCATTTTTTTTCCAAAAGATTTCGGATCTTTTTTCAGGTGGTTTTTCTTTCGTTGGTGATTCGTCTGTACCATTTATTTTAGGATTCTTGTCTTTTATTAGACCTCTTTCAGTCGCCATTTCGTTACTTTTTTTGACCGGCATTATCTATTCTGTTATTCGTATGAACATGGTGATTAGTGAGGTTATGAAGGCTGCCCATCACCACCCAGAGGGGGACGATCATGGGGAAGCCCACGGTGGATCTCATGGTGTTGAACCCGCACACGCTAGCAATAGCCGCTGGGATAAGATCATGTCACACATTAATTCACCAAACGAGAGTGATTGGCGATTGGCTATTCTTGAGTGTGACATTGTGCTTGATGAAATGCTGACCAAGATGAGCTATCGAGGGGAAACCTTGGCGGACAAATTGAAGGCTGTAGAAAAAAGTGACTTTTTGACTATAGATAAGGCTTGGGAGGCGCACCGAGTACGAAACTCAATTGCGCATGCGGGTAGCAATTTTAAAATAACTGATCGTGAGGCAAAGAGGGTGGTCGGTCTGTATGAAGAGGTTTTCAAAGAGTTTCATTATATTTAAAAGCTACAAAACAATCAGAAAAAAACAGCACTTTGAAAGGCTGTTTTTTTCTGATTGTTGCGGGGCCTCGATTTGCACGAGGATCTCAAGGTTATGCTTACTGCCACGGTTTTCACCGCATCGAACGAACGATTTTGTAGTCTGGACTATACCTTTACCCCTATACGGTTTTAAAATCGGATAGGGGACCCGCCGTCTAGTCTCTACACCTTCAACCAATACAAAGTATTGGAGGCTTGGCTCGGTATTACCATTCCTCAGGTGAGGTTAAGGCTTCACCGAATTTGACGAGTTATCATCCAGGCATTACTGCCCGGTGAGCCCAATTTGAGCCTTGCGAATTACTGTTACTCTACCCCGCTATAACTCCAGTAGTATCGCATGGTATTGTCCACAAATCAACATTGTGTTGTATGACTATAGGGTATATAATTACCTTGTTATATCAAAACAAATATGGCTTATATTAGACAGAAAGAGAAAGCGCATGCTCTTCGCCAACAAGGGCGGGGAATAAACGAGATAGCAGGAATGTTAAATGCGAGTGCCAGTACGGTAAGTTATTGGTGCAAAAATATAGAATTGACAAAGGATCAAGTTAATCGACTGCGTCAGAAGCAAAAGATTGCCGGCATTAAAGCGCTTTTAGTTACTTTCGAAAAAAAGCGTTTACAAAGGTTGCTGTCCGTGCAGAGCTTAATGAGTCAAGGTAAACAGGAGGTTGGGTTAATTAAAAAACGGGAACTTTTTTTGTTGGGCCTCGCTTTATATTGGGGAGAGGGATACAAAAGAGGGAATGACGAGGTTGGATTTACTAATAGTGACAGTAAGATTATTAGACTTATAATACTTTGGTTTAAAATTTGTTATCATGTTTCCCCAGATCGGTTTATTCTGCGAGTTAGTATAAATGAATTGCACAAAGATAGGGCACAAAAAGTCCTCCAATACTGGGTTGCGGAGACTTCCTTACCTCAATCTCAATTTACCAAGACAAGTTTTATAATAACAAAATCAAAAAAAATATATTCTGATCCAGAGAAACATTTCGGTACACTCCGTATTAAAGTTAGAAAAGGAACCAACCTAAAACGTCAAATTTTAGGTTCACTGGAGGCGCTCAGTGAGATTACAATGGTTGAATAAGCTCGTTTGTTGTGTTATTTTGTGGAGATGTCGGGGTAGCTCAGTTGGTAGAGCACAGCACTCATAAAGCTGCGGTCGTGGGTTCGAATCCCGCCCCCGACACAATTTTAGTGAAAATTTGACAACTCTTGCATTTTTTTGTGGTAGGTATAGACTAAAATGCAGTAAAAAGCAGGGGTAAACGCGCCTTTGCTTAACAGCAAAAAACCCACCAAATGCATGAAAGCACTCGTTGCGGTCGCGATTGGGGCCATCCTCCTAGCGGGGTTGGCGTTCGAAACTCAAGCTCAAGTGTTGGCCACGGCCAGCACTAACGGGGCAGTCCTCGCTCAGAAGGCGATCACTGCCGGCAAACTCACGCTGGCTTCAGTCAAGAACGAGGCCAAGTCGGAAAAGTCGGTTACGCTGACCCTCGCGCCGATTACGGTCAGCACCAACGCCGTGCCCAGCATGTTTACGACACCACCGGAAGTGGTGTTACTTGTGCCAGTGAAGGGGGAAGAGCTCCGAGCGTTCAATCTCGGTCGGTTCGAGGTCATTTTTCTTCCCCAGCCCAAACTAGGCGGACGAGAACAGGAACGGTTTGGTCCGCGAGAGATTGCGAGGTTCGCTACGTTCAAGTTCTAATCTGATTTTTCTCGAAGGACGGCACAAGAGTGCCGTCCTCTTCTTTTTATATTTGCCGATATGCTTCCAATTTGGTAGCCTTATGGAACTATGCGGCCGTAGCTCAGCTGGTTAGAGCGCTCCCCTGTCACGGGAGAGGTCACCGGTTCAAATCCGGCCGGCCGCGCAGTGTGTGGTATAATTTAGTTATTATTAATTAACTATAATTACCATGATGTATGGATATGGTTATAGCTCAATGATGCTTGGTGTTCACGCGTTCAAACCGCTAATCTATTTTGTGGTTCTGGTAGATTTGATCCTTGTGGGTGTTTGGCTTTGGCAGAAGATTTCGAAAAAGTAGTCTTTAAAAAGCCTCGGCCGGACGAAAGTCCGGCCGAGGCTTTTTTCTTTGTTTATGCTATTATCGCTTTTATGAATGTTCGTGAGAAAAAGGCCATAATTTCTGCCGCCAAGGCCGGTGGAAGGGTGGTTCGAAAATATTTTGGTAGGGTTCTTACGATTGAGGAAAAAAGCACAACTGCGGATTTTAGAACACAGGCCGATGTTGGTTCAGAGAAAGCGATTATAAAAATTTTAAAAAAAGCTTTTCCTAAGTACAACATCCTTTCCGAGGAGTGTGGAATGATCAACCGAGGGTCCGAATATACTTTTTATGTAGATCCACTTGATGGAACCAATAATTTTGTATTGGGGATACCAAATTTTTCGGTTTTAATTTCCCTGGCCAAGGGCAGGGAGGCGATTTTTGGTATCGTTTATATACCAATGCTCGATATTTATTATTATGCAGAGAAGGGAAGTGGAGTATTTTGCGGCATTAAACACAATCTTAAATTAAGTAGCGAAACATCACTTGCCCGTGCGACCGTTGGTTACGGATGCGCCTACAAGACTGCCAAAACTGAAGTCGCTAGGATTATTGGTAATTTGATTATTGGCGGGGTAAAAAGAACGCTTGCTGACTGGGCGCCTGCCATAGAATTTTGCCAGTTAGTTTCTGGAAAAATTGAGTCAATGATAAATATAAACACTGAGCTGTATGACTTCCTTGGCGCCAAGCTTATTATGAGAGAAGCGGGCTGTGTCATTACTGATTTCAAAGGCAACCTCGATACCGATGATTTCAATCCAACATTTTTAGCGAGTAACAACTGGGAAATCCACAATAAGATTTTACCCTTATTGTAGCTTTGCAAAAAAGCCAAAAGTAAAATAGTATAGTGGAGCACAAGTAAATATGTGCCGTTGTAGCTCAGTTGGTAGAGCACGTCATTGGTAATGACGAGGTCATCGGTTCAATCCCGATCAACGGCTCCAAAAGGACTAGGTCTTTTTGTCGTTGATCGGGATTGAACCGGGGAAGGGGTCGGGAAACGGGAGTTTCCCGTGGAGGAAAA
>JBBTUO010000010.1:0-4105 GCA_038063715.1 Patescibacteria group bacterium
TTTTCGGTTAAGCCCGGAGGCGGCCAGCATGCCGACCCAAATGGCCACAATTATGGCGGCCGAGCCGAAGTCGGGCTGCTGCAAAACTAAAAAAATCGGCAGAAAAACCAGGATGATTGAAGTAATCGTCCTCGTCAGGATGCTTAATTTTGTTTTTTTCTTCGACAAAAAACTGGCTAAAAAAATAATCAGCACTAGCTTGGCGATTTCCACCGGCTGAATATTAAAGTCTCCAAAGCCGATCCAGCCGACAGTTCCGCGAACCCGCACTCCCCAGAAAATTACGGCCGCCAACACCGCTAGGATAGCGAAATAAAGCTTCGTGCTGTAAAAATCAATCGCCCGGTAATCATAAAAAGACAAAAAAGCCATAAGCCCGATTCCGATAACAATGGCGATTATCTGTTTTTGAAAATATCTCGTTTCAAATTTATTTTCAACAAAAGAAACACTGTAAAGGGCTACCAGCCCCATGCCAATAAGCAAAAAGATAACTACCAAAGTTATCCAATCTAATTTTAAGAGGTTATTCATTCCCGGTAGTAGAATTTTGACGTTAAGAGATTAATTAGTTTCAAAATCAAGTAAAAAAATTATTTCACTAAACGCGTTTCCTGTTCTGTTTTTTAAATTTTCTCAAAGAGAAAATTGGTCAAAATTTCACTACCGGGCATTCCTATTTAGCCTGATACTCTTGGAATTTTTGAGTTCTAAAATACCTTTTGGCAAAAGAATCTGAATCAAAAACATTAACTTCAGCTTGCACCTCCATATTGCCGACAGTCCCGGAAAACTTGTTTGGCCACAAAGCTCTGAACTCGCGATTCTCTCCCGACTTTACCGTCCTAATTTCGGTTGAATTGAGAGCCACGATATTATTTTCAGCATTTTTTAAAATAATTTCTATTTTTATCAGGCTGAAATCAAAGGGGCTTTCATTTTTTAAAAGCCCGATGGCCTCGCCGAATCCCACGCCGGAGCTTATTTCAGTATAGTTTTTATTAACTATTTTCAGCTGGGGTTTTTCATACCCGACAAACTCAATCCAGTTCGGATCCTTGACTTCCAATTCCACGCTGGCCGGAGCGGTTGCCGACTCAACATTGTTTTCTAATATATATTTTTTTTCTCCGGGAAGGATGAAGGCAGTGCCGGACTTTACAGCCATTAGATTGCCCGAAGAATCTTTAAGTTTGAATGAATACTGAAATTCGTTGCTGCCAAAATCATTATTCGGATTGATCACTTCTCCGTAAAGGTCATACTTATTCGCCGCGCCAGCTTCCACAAAACCGGCTGAAGACGTGCTGAGTTCATATTTGGCAACGGGAACACACGCGTTTCTGCATATGCCTCCGCAATCCACGTCCTCTTCATTTTGATTTCTTATCCCGTCAGAGCAAGATTCCCTTGGAATGGAACGGGCGCTCCACCAGGAAAAAATGAACCAGAAAAATGTCAGGAATATGACCAGATAAATTAACGTTATTATTATTTGTTTTTTCAGCCTGCCTTTCATTTTTTAAAATTATTAACGCTAATTATATATTAGCACAATTCACCTCCCACGCCAAAATTTCCATCGATCCATTGATGGATAAGTTGAAAATTTGGGACGAAAATTACGCCGAAGGGTTTAATGGCTGAGCTCATTCCGCACCTTTCTTAAACACATTGTTCTTGGCATCGGCCTACTTTTCCTAGGCATAAAGCCCAGATATCATCGGTGCTGAAGTGCTTAACGGCCGAGTTCGGTATGGGATCGGGTGTTGCCACTTCGCAAGAGACACCAAGAACAATATATTCAAGATAAGAAAGGTACGGGTTAAAATGCTTTTATCACGGGCGAAAAAAATATAAATGAAAATATCGCAACGATAATTATCGAAGATACAATCGCGATAAAACGAAAACTTTCTTTATAATTGCTTTTCATTTTTCAGGAAAATTTTAGAAATTATTAGCTGCTAATCGATTCGCGCAACGCATATCGCGTATCGCAGAACGAAAAGATCCGTTCCGCGTTCCACGTTATGCGCTTTGCGTTTTTGTTCAAGAGAAGTAAATTTCAATTTATTAGTATCTCTCGACTGAACGGATCACTCCGCTTACATCTGAGACCTATCAACCTGGTAATCTTCCAGGAAATTGTCCTGTCGCCCGAGGGCGACGGGAGTTGCCTAATCTTAAGGGAGGCTTCTCGCTTATATGCTTTCAGCGATTATCCTTTCCGAACCTAGCTACCCAACGTTGCTCCTGGCGGAACAGCTGGTACACCAGAGGTTCGTTCTTTTCGGTCCTCTCGTACTAGAAAAGACTCCTTTCAAGCAACAACGCCTACAGCAGATAGGAGACCAACCTGTCTCACGCATATTGATCACATATTACTATGTGTATGGACTATAACTTCATCCATAAAAAATTTATGGAGGCTAACATTTAGTCTCTACGGGCATTGCACAATACAATTTCCCTCGGTATTGTCCGTTTGGGATTTTACCGATATTAGTTAGCTTCTCTTTTGATATCACTATCAAAAGCCGCCATGATTTTGATGTCTATAACCTCGGGCTCAAACTGTAAAATACCCTTTAGCTAAAAGCTAAACGACGCTTTACGGTTTGAACCCAGCTCGCGTACCGCTTTAATTGGCGAACAGCCAAACCCTTGGGACCTTCTCCAGCCCCAGGATGCGATGGGCCGACATCGAGGTGCCAAACCCCTCCGTCGATGTGGACTCTTGGGAGGGATCAGCCTGTTATCCCCGGGGTAACTTTTATCTGATGATCTTCCACGCTCCTACAAGCGATGGTCGGTTCACTAAATTCTACTTTCGTAACTGATCGACTTATGGGTCTCGCAGTAAAGCTGGCTTATGCTTTTGCACTATCAGTCCGATTTCCATCCGGACTTAGCCAACCTTTGTAAACGCCTCCGTTGCCATTTAGGAGGCGACCGCCCCAGTCAAACTACCCACCAGGCACTGTCCCCGGTCTGGTATGAATGACTAAAAACGCTTTTTGTGAACCGCAAATACAATACAAATACAACTTTGGTTATTATATTGCCATTTGCCGGTTCAGTTCATAAGCTATTTTAGTAACTCATAACAGACCAGGGTTAGATTTAAAACTCCATCAGGGTGGTATTCCACTGTTGACTCCACACCGGCTGGCGCCGGCGCTTCAAAGTCTCCCACCTAAGCTCGACAGACAAAACTCTAAATCAATACCAAGTTGCAGTAAAGCTCCACGGGGTCTTTTCGTCTTGCTGCAGGTCGGCGGCATCTTTACCGCCATTGCAATTTCACCGGGTTCTTCGTTGAGACAGTTTCCAACTCGTTACGCCTTTCATGCGGGACAGAACTTCAATTTGTTTGATCGCTTTCGCGAAAATTCAGACTATATCTTCATCTTATTCAAGACACTTAGGAGTTCTGCTTTTTCATATTTCCTGTTCCCAGACCCATTCATCTTATATGCGAGATCAATTATCTCTTTTAGATGATCGGGGTTGAGATGTTTCATTTGAGCTATTTTTTCACAGATTCCTGAAAATATTTCTAAATCTGTTATTTTATTAGTCATCAAAGGAAACTTTCTAAAATGAGGTATGATTCTCTTCCTTAAATCTTCAATGTTTCTCGTTTCGTATAGATAGCACTGATCATTTTTGCAGAAGCGAATACTTCCACAAGCAAAGAATTTTTGAATTTGTTTCAAAATCTCAAGATTGCGCTTATTTTGTCCGATTGAAAAGCTCGGACGCACCTCAATTTTAGTTTTTAGTTTTTCTCGAAAGTTAAATGACACTGAAAAGCATCCTTCACCATCGATAAAACCGGAAACATAAGAAGCAAAATCCATATGTCTTTTTTTATCCAATAAGAGCTGGCGTATTACCCGCCGATAGTTTCAAGCGAGTCTTGGCTTTCGCCTCAGTCGTTACAGGTCCTACTATAAAAATTATAGCAAGTTCCCACGGTATTGCCATATCCGCCGACTGGCGGATTTAGGTTTCACCGTTATTAGCCAGATTACTAATACCGCGTCACCGCGATATACAGGCAAATATCTGTCGTCATTACCTGTCAAGGAATTTCGCT
>JBBTUO010000010.1:4205-8720 GCA_038063715.1 Patescibacteria group bacterium
GACGATTATAGTTATCGCCGACGTTCACTGGCGCTTCGGGGATTGACTTGCATCTTTCCCGTTAACGTTCCAGCACTGGTCAGGCGTCAGCCCCTATACTTCCCCTTGCGGGTTTGCAGAGACCTGTGTTTTTGATAAACAGTCGGTTGGAATCTTTTGCTGCGTCCCCGATTTGCATCGGGGAGAGACATCTTGCGAACTTACGTCTAGCTATTTTGCCGAGTTCCTTAACGAAGGTTCACCCGTTCACCTTAGGCTACTCGCCCAGTCTACCTGTGTCGGTTTTTAGTACGGATATCATCAGATTCGCTCACATCGCGCTTAGCGCGATGTTCGCTAAAGTTAAAAGTTTAAAGTGCAAAGTTTCAGCCCAAGGCTGATCCGCCTAGGGCGGAAAAAGTGTTGGTGTGCCACGGAGCAGCACGATCTTTTTTCCTTTTTCCTTTTCTTTTTTTACTTTAAGTGAACATCACACGCAGTGTGATGTGAACGATATAGAGGTTTTTCCTGGCACCCTGCTCATTTTCGTTGTCCGGTACGAATACCAAACTCCACTTGTGTCTTGAGCTTATGTTCTGCGGATTTGCCTGCAAAACGCTCTCAACACAAATACAAAAATCCAATAATTCGCGAAAACTACTAGGATGCGTCGCCCCATTTATAAACTGATGATAGTCAAGGAATATTAACCTTGTGTCCATCGACTACGCCTTTCGGCCTCGCCTTAGGCTCGACTAACCCTGGGATGATTGCCATTGCCCAGGAAACCTTAGACTTTCGGTGTGTGGGGATCTCACCCACATTGCGGTTACTAATGCCAACATTCTTACTTCCATGCACTCCACCGTGGCTCGCGCCTTCAGCTTCGCTGCGCATGGAACACTTCCCTACCGTCCAATCCTTTCTTTTTTGTCTATTTTTGAATCCTAGAGCTAAGCTCTTGGAATTCCAAGAGCTTAGCTCTAGGAAAATCTTTAGACAAAAAAGAAAGGATTGGACCCGCGTCTTCGGTATTATGTTTAGCCCCGTTGAATTTTCGGCGCGAAATCTCTAAGCTAGTGAGCTGTTACGCACTCTTTAAAGGGTGGCTGCTTCTAAGCTAACCTTCTAGATGTATGAGAAACTTCACTTCCTTTACCACTTAACATAAATTTTGGGACCTTAGACGGCGGTCTCGGCTTTTTCCGTTTTGAGATCCGACCTTAGAGCCGGATTTCTGACTGCCCAAATAAGAAACATAAAAATTCGGAGTTTGGTTGAAAATTCTACGGCGAACCGCGAATTCTCATTCAGTAGCTCTACCTTTTATGCTCATTTAATGGACGCTAGCCCTCAAGCTATTTCGGGAAGAACCAGCTATAGCCAAGTTCGATTGGAATTTCTCCTCTATTCACAAGTCATCCCCGAGTATTGCACGGCTCGTGGGTGCGGGCCTCCTCCCAATGTTACTTGGGATTCACCCTGCTCATAAATAGCTCACCTGGCTTCGGGTCTAGTCCGTGCTATTTAAGTTCGCCCTTTCAGGCTCGCTTTCACTACGACTCCGCCACGCAAATGGCTTAGTCAACAACACAGAACTAACTCGTTGGCTCGTTCTACAAAAAGCACGCTGTCACCGCGCACATCGCGCTAAGCGCGATGTTGCGCGAGTCAAAAGCTAAAAGTCTATCAAGTCTATAAAGCATTAAAACTTTATGGACTTTCGACTTTATGGACTTTCGACTCGTGAACATCACACGTAGTGTGATGTGAACGGCTCCAACTCTTCGTTAGTATATGGTTTCAGATACTATTTCATCTCCCTCATCGGGATACTTTTCACCTTTCCCTCACGGTACTCGTTCGCTATCGATCATTAAAAATATTTAGCCTTGGAGCTATAGTGGCCCCAGATTCAAACGGGATTTCTCCGGTCCCGCCCTACTTGAGAACAATCACACAAAGTTATTTTATTTTCGCGTACGGGATTATCACCCTCTTTGATCGCTCTTTCCAGAGACGTTCCGCTAATAAAATAATCTTTACCCCGATTAAACGAGTAAGATTGCCTCGCAACACCGCGCGTATCACACTTCGTATGATACTCGCGAGTTAAAAATTCAAAGTGCAAAGTGTAAAGTTTTGGTGTCCCGCTGAGGCGGGACAAACTACTTTTATATAAATAGTCCGTTCTGCGAAGCAGAACACGATCACTTTTAACTTTTATTTTTGAACTTTAAACTTGAGTATCACACAGAGTGTGATACGAACGGTTTAGGCTCTTCCGCTTTCGCTCGCCACTACTGACGGAATCTCATTGATTTCTTTTCCTCCTGGTACTAAGATGTTTCAGTTCCCAGGGTGCGCCACATAAGCCTATGAATTCAGCTTACGTTATCCCGATAAATCGGGATGCGTTATCGCATTCGGAAATCCCCGGATCAAAGTTCGCTTAACAACTCCCCGAGGCTTATCGCAGCCAGCTACGTCCTTCATCGCTTTTTAATGTCAAGGCATCCACCATACACATTAGTATTACCGCTCTTGAATTTTGTTCCCGCGAAGCGGGAACGATTAGCAGTTAACAATTTCTAAAAATTATTAACCTTATACTATTGCATTTTTCCTACAATCCTAATATTCTGTTGCAAAAAAATATTAGGGATTCCTAAAATCATCTTCCTGGTTGATTTTAGGAAAAACTAACCACGTCATATTTATCTGCGTTTCCGCAAACTCAAAAATAAATACTGGTGATAAGACCTACTATTCAGTTGGGAAGGTTCAGCTTGGTGCGGAAATAACAGATTATTATTTTGCTAAGCTGTTATTTCAGCGCCAATTTTTGAGAAACAAAAAACCGCTGGGAAGCGGCGTGAGACAAAGGCAAAACTAAAGACTCACCCGCTTTTTTTCTTTACAAATTGTATAGTTCGTACCATTAAGAATCTATTTAATTTTATCGGATTTAGCACGTGTTGTTATCCTATCAATTATACAAACGGCTGTCAAGAGCCTGCCATGAATCACTTTCTTTTCTCCAAGAGCTAAGCTCTTGGAGAATAATTATCCCTCTATTAAGTACTTTTCCAGCTCTTTCTTTTTCCTCATGTAAAGAGAGTTGTTTTTTAAAAACTCCTTGTACTGCTCAATATTGTTGAACTGTTTCAGAATAGGATTTTTATTTATTAATTTATTTTTTCTTTCTCCCAAATAATCCGGCAGGCTTGAATACGGCCATCTGTCATTTTTATTGTAGCCATGGATAAAATTATTTTTATTTACATAAGCCGAGAGATATAAAAGATATTCATTTGAATCAATGTGAACAGCCTTGAACGGCCCCTGGAAAAGAGAGCCTGAGCGGTCGTTTTTTACATTAAAATAGTTTGTATAACTAGTACTGAGTTTGTGCATAAAAGTTTTCACGCCATCATCTCTTAATTGCTTTAAGATAAAATGATAGTGATTTGGGTTAAGACAGTAACAATTAAATTCCACCCGGGGATTAATCCTAGAGCTAAGCTCTTGGAAATCCAAGAGCTTAGCTCTAGGATTGACTCGCAGGATATCTCTCCATTCCAGCATTAGTCCATCCCTTTCATCATTTAATAAATTCATGGATAATAAAAATCTTTCATAATCCTTGGTATCAGAAAAAACCTCGCGCTTATCCACTCCGCGATTGTAAATATGGTAATATTCACCATTGGCAAATTCCGTTTTTCTCATAAACTTTTCTCCAAGAGCTCTCCAAGAGCTTAGCTCTTGGAGAAATTGTAGCATAAAAATACGACCTATTGAAGGGCCGTATTTTTGTTATTTTCAATTACCTTAGTGCTTTTCGGAAATTTCTTCTCTTAGCGTGGCTAAAATTCTCGCCGCTTCATCCTTTCCTCCAAGTCCAAAGGCTAAACCTCCCGCGAGAGATAGCATGGCAACGAATCCGATGAATATCGTGCTGACGAGAGACGTCGCGATTCCCAGTTGGATGAGTGCCGCGAGGATACCGAAAATGATGATCGCCCATTTGGAAATTGTCGCCAGAAGCGTCGCTGACATCACTCCCGCCGCCCGAGTGCTTCCTTTCACGATGTTATAGACAAAATTTCCGAGCAGAAACACTACTGCCAATATAATGACAGCCACAACGACATTGGGGATGTAAAGCAGGATGCTGTTGAGAAAAGTGGTAACTTTTTCCAGTTTCAATATGTCAACCGCCGCCAGCAAAAACACCAGGACGAAAAACCATTTCACTAGCCCTCCCAGAAAACCTGAGATGCTTCCGGTAACTCCCGCTTCTTCCAATCTTTTTCCCGCGCCGATCTTTTCAAAAGCCTGATCAACTTTGATGGTTTTGACCAATTTTTCAATCAGCTTTCCCAGCGCCACGGCAATTATCCAGCCGAAAATAAAGACCAGAACCGCGCCAATGAGCGCTGGCAGAAAATTAATAAATCTTTCCCACAAGCTCAAAAGAGAGACTGTTATCGCTTCCCCCCAGGTTTGTACTCCGTTCATATTATCACCTCC
>JBBTUO010000010.1:8820-11199 GCA_038063715.1 Patescibacteria group bacterium
CGGCCGGAAGAAGTTCCACCACTTTTTTATATTCATCGATGGCCTCTTTTTTCTTATCGGTCTTTTCATAAAGGAGTCCCAGGGTGAAATGGGTATTGATTTCTTTGTCGTTGACGCCCAAGATTTGCTTGAAGAGGACTTCCGCGTTCTGATTGTCATCGTCCTTACCGCGCGCCTGGAAAAGGCGGCCGAGATTGAAGGCGTAATTGATACTGGAACGTTCCAGAGAAAAAGCTTTTTGGGCGGACTCCACCGCTCCATCAATATCGTCTGACACTTCCCGGGTAAGTGAAAGATAATAATATCCCGGGCCGAAATTGGCTTTTTCATCGATGGATTTCTGAAAGAGATCATCAGCTTCCTGCAAAAGCTGTTTCCTTTTAGCTTCATCCTTTTCGGAAGCGGCCTGCGTGGTCTTTATTTGTCCGAGCTTGACCAAATAATTGGGATTATGCGGTTCCAATTTTTGGGCGTCTTCGTAAGCGGTTTCGGCCAAATTTAGAGAGTCGGAAATGTAAAGACCCGCGTTTTCATAAATCTGCGCCAATGATTCCTGCGCCAAAACATCTTTGCTCATGAGATCCCGTCCCTTGACGGAAGCCGCGATGGAATTGTTGAGATACCTTTTTACCGCCTCCAGATCCAGATCTTTTTGGTCTTTAAGCATTTCGTTGTTAGCCAGCACCATAAATTCCTGGCCTACCCGCGTGAAATATCTTCCCTCTTTGGCGTTAAGATTGGCTGCCTTGGCGAATTTCGTAATTGAGCCGGCTTCCGTCACTTGCGCCTGCTGCGAAGCCGAGCCGGCGTAAAGGTCGGCCACGTAAATTTTACCCAAGAATACAAAAAGATAGGCTACTCCGGCGCTCACTACCATAAACACGAAGGCCAAGGCCAGCGCGTATTTCGGCGAGGCTTTCAGCGACAAGTTGAGATATTTTTCTTCCGCTTCGCTTTCGCTCAAAAGTACCGCCAGCGCCAGCGCGCCAAGAAGCGCGGAAAAAATAAGCACCGCTCCTTCTACTCTTCCGGTCACCGCCGCGTAAAGCAAAATTAAAGCCGAAGTCAGGATTCCCAGTGAATATGTTTTTTCTTTGTCTTTCTGGCTGGCCAAAAGATAGATGGAGACGCTCAAGAAAGACAGGAGCAGAAGGACTAAAACCAGGCTTCCCAGCGCGCCGATCGTCGGCAGGGCTTCAAAAATTATTCCGGTTCCTTGGTAAAAGCGCAGATTGTAAAGCGCGTTCAGGTTGAATTCCTGCGGACGATTGAGCGAAAAATCATAGCCATAAGTGGCCGGGCCGGTTCCCAGCACAAACTTGTCTTTGAAGCTTTCCTTAGCCACTTCCCAGGATAAATTGTAAGCCGGACTGACTTCGGCCGGCAAATTGACGCGGGACAGATTGACCGCCCCGGTCATAAGAATAATGAGAACAGCCACAAACGCCACCATCGGCAACCAGGTCCAATTCTGCACCGGCCGGACGATTTGCGAAAGAATGAATATCAGGAAAAAACCCATACCAACAAGCAGTCCGATCCAGGGAACAAAAGCATAAAGGGCCAGAAGAATAAAAAGGTCCAGTGCCAAAATCACCAGAAGCGCTCCGGTCAGAACGCCGCGAAAAATTTTGCTTAATTTTTCATCGGTTCTTAGCTTGAAAATTACGGTTATGAATATCGGCACCAGAGCGGCGAAAAGAATTCCGAGCCCTGAAACGGTTCCGGTCAGGCTCAAAGGAGCATTTTGCATCCATTTTTCTGGAAGAAATTTCACTCCCAAAATTCCGAGCGCAGTCCAAAGGGAAAGAATCGTCCCGGAAGAAACGACAGCGATCATGCTCCATTTCAATAAATTTTTGCTGAAATTGCTGAACAAGAGATAATACGCGATCACTAAGGCGGTTACACTCATAAGGCCTCTTGACGGATCGCCGAAAAATCCCCAGAAACTGTGCCAGCGGTCAATGGAAAAAATTGTCGCAATCAAATACGCCAGCCAAAAAGCCAGGATGGGAATGTCGAGCGGAGTACGCCGAATCTTCATCTCCCCGACGATTACTCCTTTGGCCGCCCAGACGACCAACGCCAGAAGCAGCCAAAAATAAAAATAGATTTGTTTTTCAAACGCCAGGCCCTGGAAAGTGAGCCCCGTGAAAAAGAGCGGCAGACCCAGGAAGAGCATAAAAATGCTAAGAGTCGTTATTCTGTCCAAAATCCTGACGATTAGGCTGGATTTTTCTTTTGCCTGCCCCGTAGCGAACCCTGTTCTGCTACTTGGGGTTTCGTTTTCATTTGCGCTCCCCTCCCGGGAAAAATTGTGCTGCGGTTTCGCCAAATTGATGCCGGACTTTTCGGTTTCCATGATTTTTGAGTTAT
>JBBTUO010000010.1:11299-16394 GCA_038063715.1 Patescibacteria group bacterium
TCGGCCGAGCCGTTTGAGTTTTGCGCGTGCATCTGATATTCCCCCCCGAATTTTCTCCAAGAGCTTAGCTCTTGGAGATTCAAATTATCCAGGAAATTTTTGCCTTTCTCAAAAATATCTTTAACATCGGAATTTATTTTTTCCTGCCACGGCAGGTAGTCGGTGAATTTATGGTCTTTATCAATCAGGCGCGTGTTGTAAGTTTTCAAATAATTCTGGTAATCCGCGTCATTCGCGTATGGGTATTCTTCTTTTGGATAGGGGAAGTTGGACATCTTGGCGAACGGCAAAGGCTCAACTGTCATCGGCACCTGGCTTTTGCCTTCTGCCTTGTAATAGCCCCAAGTGCTGACCAAATAAGCTCTCTTCATCCCCGCTGGAATATCATCTGTCGGCACCTTAAATCTTGTAGTAATCTCATCCCCTTTGGCCACAATGACCAGCTTATCATCCTGCTCTTTGAGCAAGGGCGCGACTTCCCCGTATCGGGTATAATTTCCGAAATATTCACTGTCTCTTTTTTGTGTAACATAATAATCAGGAATTGTTTCTCCCCGCTTATACGGATGGTAAAAATTATTGCCTTCCAGATCCGCCGATTCAAGCGGAAGCGATTGGACAGAATCAAAAGAATAGTCCGGACTGACATCCACGGCAACCTGATCAAGCCTCGTTTTATAAAGATATTTTATGCGGAGCTTGGTGTTTTTGGTCAGGAAAATATTGGAAATATCAAAAACCTGCCTTTTTTCAAAAGCCACCGGTTTGGCAAAAGTGGTTTTGCCGGCCGGCACCGTCTGCCAATCGCCCTGCTCGTCCTGCACCTCAAGAATTTCCGCCGGACCGAACAATTTTTTCCGGTCAATGCCTTCTTTCGTATCGGGAAAGGCCGAGGAACCGACCACAACCAGTTTTTTCTGCTGATACGGCGAAAGGTCGCCAAAATCAAATTCCATGGTTTTGTAGGAATAGTTTTCCGTATCCGGATTAAACAACAAGCGATTGTTATCCTGTTTTGACACGGCATTTTTTATGTCTTCACCGGTATCAATAAGTGTGGCTGATTTAGGCAGAAACAAATTTCCCGGATCAATGGTGTGGACGACTGTTTTGGACCCGGCGACCGCGCCGAAGCTCGGATTTTCCGTTCCCAGTTCCAAGTTGTCCGGAATCACATAAGAAAGCAGCTGCATTTGGTCAAAATAATCCACTTCGCTCAAGTCGGAAAATACGCGAATCTCATAAGCGCCGTCTTTTTCTTCCAGTTGGCTTTCCAGAGCATAAAGTTCGTGGGGTATGGGAACCACAAAACCTTTTATTCCCCCTTTGACATAAGCCAGGCCGCCTGAAGCAAAGGTGTCGGTTTTGAATTGCCATTTTTTACCATCCCAAAAATAAAGATGAAGGCAAGTTCCGGCGCAATCCGTAGTGGTAGTGGTGTTTTCCGCGCTGACTGTGCAAGAGCCCCAGGAGTCGCAGGAGCGGACGCGATAATAATAGGTTGTCGCCGGATTGCAAGTGGTGCTGATGGTCACAGAATGGGATGTTTTCCAGCCGGCATCGGTTTCATAGGCGAAATTGGTATAGGCGTCCCAGGAAGATTTGGAGCTCGTGGCATAAGCCACTGCTCCGTCCGCCCCTTCCCCCGAAGTCCAGGTAACGGTCGTGGTGGTGCCTCCGGAAGGAGCAGAAATGGCAGAAACGGACGGCGGCGTCGATTCATTGGTGGCTTTGACCCAAAGCCAGGCGTAGCCGGACGAGTCGCGGTAGTTTTGGATGTTCGTTGAAACCGTACCAGTGAGCGTGGTGTTGGAAGACACAGCGTATTTGCCGAATTTGCCGGAAGCGCCTCCGATATACAAAACTTTGTTGGTGGTATCAAAAGCGGAAGCGTTCAGTTGAATACTGCCGATCGTGTCATAAACCGTGTTGGTCAAGCTCTGGCTGGAGAGAGAAGAGGGAAAATAGCGGGCGACTGATGAGTAATTTCCGCCAAAGTAAACCGTTTTGTTGGAAGGATCAAAAACCGAGGCATACAGACCAGTGCTGGAATTCATTGTGCTGGGGAGGTAAGATGTTAATTCCTCCGCAATGTTAAGAGCCGGGATGTATCGTGAAATTTTTCTGATGCCAGATTGATATCCTCCAACGTATATGGAATTGCTTATAGAATCAAAGGTTAGGGTGCGTATGCTGCCAGTGCTAGTGCTCCAACCCAGAATAGTCGTAAGATCAGTGGCCGTGTCCGTCGCCGGATCATACTTGGCAAATCTTCCTCCTTCCCCGCCCAGATAAATAATTCCATTGGTTGAATCGAGGGCTGAAGCACTAATCGCGTTTGTGCTCCAGAAAGAGGAAATTTTAGAGGTCAAATCCGTAGCCACGTCGGTCGCCGGATTGTATTTGGCGAATTTGCCGGAAGTTCCGCCGAGATAAATGATATTTCGGGCGGAATCAAAAGCTAACGCGGAAATATAACTTGTGCTCCAAAAAGAGGAGATTTTGGAAGTAAGAACCGTCACCGAATCAGTAATCGGATTATATTTTTCAAAAGCTAGACCGACAGCACCATTATGTTCCCCCAAATAAATTTCCTTATTGGCCGAGTCAAACGCCATCGCTGTTATTTCATTATCAGCTTTAGCGGACAGATCGGTAAAGCTGTCGCCGGATGGGCTGTACCGGGCAAACTTGGAAGTATTGCCAACACCACCTCCAACATAAATCATATTATTAACCGAATCAAACGCCAGTTCATTCACAGCATTCGTACTCCAACTCGTCGCCGTGTTGAGCGCCGAAGTTTTGTCCGTAAAAGTGTCGTTATACCGCGCCGCGCCGGAAGACAGCTGTTCCCACGCCGAAGAATTGAAATTCCAAATGTTGAGACCGACAGTATTGTTGGTCGCCGCCGATTCGCCGTGGCCTTTCCAGTTGACGGTAATCGGCACTGTCGCCGAGGCCGACGGCACTTGCATTTTGAACACTTGCGAGTCATAGCCGTTGTCTGTCGTGGACAGCGCGGTCGTCCAAAAACCCGAGTCTTGCGCCTGGGTGGCATATTCCATTTTTTGGAGAGTCGTGACTGTTCCTGGACTGGAAGGACTGACGGAGGTGTCATTGCTTTCGTAAGCATTGACCAGACCTGACACGCCGCTCCCACTTGCCCCGTAAAAAACCCTGAGTTTCGGCCGTTTGGTTACATCGGAGAATTCGGATGAATAAAAATCCGCCTCATCAGGATCGTTTATATAAATCATCATGCCGTAGTTTGCGTTCGGATTATCCACCCATTCTTGCGCCAATGTTTTGATGTCCACCGTATAGGCAGTATTGATAGCGGCAGGGACAAAGCTGGCATAAGAACTGCCAGACACCGAACCGCCCGCGGGGCCATCTGCGCCGCCCGATGCTACCCAAGTAATTTTGCCGTCTATTACGGCGTTGTCGCTATGCGTGGCGGCCGTCGTGCCGCTGGCTCCACGAATGAGTCCTGTGAAGCTGGTGCTGGTGCGCCCCGTATAAGAAATGACCTCGCTGTCAATCTTAAAAATTCCTTGCGCCGGCCAATCGGCAATGGTGATTCCTCCGCCTGAACCGTTGTCTACCGTCACAGAGGCGTCAGAAGCGGTTATCCCGCTGGCATTATTAATATAAGCTGTTTCCGTGTTATATTTGTCCTGCGCGCTAACATAAGTAGCTCCGAAATATCCGGAGCTTACTGCACACTCACAATTCCCCTCTGTCCATTGATCAAGTATTTTATATATATTAGCTGTGGCCGCTGAACCATATCCTGTAGAATTAAGGGTTGTCACTGTAACATAAGCACCAGAGACAATACTGCCGACCGGCACTTGGCCGGAAGCTGAGCCGATAAATTGAGGGAATTTAATTAATGCTTTACCTATGGAGCCGCTAGCATTAGCTGTTTGATAATCAATTCTAGTCCCCTGAATACTCGTACTTGTATGGTTCCAAGTATCATCTACTTCTGAGTAACTCCCTCCATCGCCTTTCCGAAAACTCACCGTCGGATCAAAAAGCAGATCGCCCTCGCCTAAGTTTTTTATATCACTGAATTTAGAACCGGAAAAAAGAAATTTTTTGCCATTCACTTCGCCTGGTTTTTCTTTATAGAAACGTTTGAGAAGAGGAATTTGCCCGTCCGCCTGCTTAGGCTCGCTTTGAGGCGAGGCGTTAGCGGCGGGGTTGTTTGCTTGCCCTGAGCTTGTCGAAGGGGGATTTTGAACTTGATTTGAACTTTGAGCTTTGTCATTGGGATTTTGAGCGTTAAGCGAAGTGTATCCTGCCTCTATCGTCTGCACCTTATTCCCTTTATCATCCATAAACTCCACACTGCCTTCCGTCTCAAACCCCTTAATCCCATAATCAACCCTTTGCCTCCCATTCTTATCCACGGCAAAAGTCGCGAGCTCCCCGATTTGCTCCTTGGACCGGTCAAAAAGAAAACCGAGATAGGCATTGTCCGGATTGATGCCGAGCGATTCCGGCGGCGGCAGTTTTTTTCGGGCCGCGTCCGACATGACGATCTCCTCTTTCATGAGATCATTTATGTAGGTGATCTTGTAGTCAATTCCCTCTATAATAGAAGGCCAAATGATCTGGTTTTGAGCCACTATAGGTTGTGGTACTACCCGTAGTGTATCCGCACTATATATAGTAGCTATTTTCTTAGTCTCCGCGTCAAAATAGACCAGGGACTTGAGCTTTGTTTCCAGCTTCACTCCGGCGTTGTCGGACGCCACCGCACCATCGTTGGTGGCGTAAAATTTCCAAACGCCTTTATCCACTTTCCAGTCGGCTTTCACGCCACTGGGAAGTTTTATATCCCCGGCTTCATTCTTTACAATATCGGTTTCCACCGGCACAAATTCTTTCTTATCGTTCTGATAATATTTCGGGTAGCTCAAAAAAGTGGCGACCTGCTGGCCGTCTTCGGTCCGGGCCGTCTCCACTGAAGCCGACGCCGGCCGGATAGTTTCCGGAAGGATTTTTATCTCGGTCGGCTTGGATGGTCGGTTATTTTTCCAAATAGACCAGCCCAAAAAACCGAACGCGCCGATGAGGGCGA
>JBBTUO010000011.1:0-43025 GCA_038063715.1 Patescibacteria group bacterium
CAAGCTCCTTCTGCATCTTGCCACCGTGGCGGACGAACTTTCGGGTAAGCGCAAATTCACCGAGGCGGTGACCAACCATTTCCTCGGTGACTAGTACTGCAATATGATCCCTGCCATTGTGAACCCCGAAGGTGAAGCCTATCATTTCAGGGGCAATCTGGCAGGCGCGAGACCACGTCTTAATAGGCTGAGATTGCTCAGGTCTTTTGCCCTCTATCTTTTTGATAAGTCGAGGGTCAACATATGGTCCTTTTGCGAGTGATCGGGTCATGTCTAATTGAAAAAGCTCCGTGAAGAGCGTGGGTACTATCTTATAGAAACAATGAGAAAAAGTCAAACGGAACCAAAACCGTCCGTCCAACACTCGTGCCGGACGGCCGATGTTGCTAAAATTTTAGACAAAGAATTAGACAAATAAAAAGACCGCGGTTAGGCGGTCTGGGAACAGAGAACGAAATTCAACCTGGCTTAGCCTTCGAAGGATTCGGCCATCCGTGCGACAGTGGCAAAACCGACAGGACCCCGATTGTGTAGCAAGTGGTAACGCGTTTCAAATGTTTGGGAACGCGCCAAAACCCAATGATTGATGCTGTCGGTGACAGTCCTGCAACCTGCCCGCGGAGTTCCGAAAGCAAAGCTGTCGTGTGAACAGGAAAAACCTTTTCCCAGTTGTTCCCGTGAACAACGGCGGCCACACGCAAAAGTTTCTTGGATTTTGGTTTGAGACCCAAACGAACACGCTTACCGAAACGACGAAGATCGTGTCCAGGAATCAGCGAGGAATGGCCGTCAACGATGAGCGCCCAAACCGAGGCTTTTGAAACGCTGCGGCCAAGAGCCATAATTACTGGAACAGTGGCTGTGGGTGCTTTTTGCGAGGAACGAGGTTTTGTTTTCATTTAGACGGAATAGTAACGGGTTGCGGTTGCTAACTAACTGGAATACTACATATTTAAAAAAATTTGTAAAGAAAAACCCCGCCCGGCATACGCCGGGCGGGGTCTTTTTTTAGAAATTAGAAATTAGAACTTAGGACTTTCAGTTACTACTTGTCTCCCTTCTTCTGCTTACCAACTCGTCTTCGAGAAACAATAAACACATTTGAGTATTTCTTTGGAGTACGTGACTTCTGACCCTTGCCCACGTGCTTGCCCCATCGAGTCTTTGCAAATCGCAAGCCTCGTCCTTGGCGTCCTTCACCTCCTCCGTATGGATGGTCAACAGGGTTTTGAGCAGAACCTCGAACAGTTGGTCGAATACCGAGCCATCGAGAACGTCCGGCCTTGCCAATATTTACCAAGCGGTTTTCTTCATTTGAAACTTCACCAACTGATGCCCAGGCAGTCTCGATAATTTTTCGAACTTCGGTTGAAGGCAATTTGATATGAGTGTAACCAGCATCCTGTGCGATGACTTCAGCGTAATTACCGGCAGAACGGCCGATTTTTGCACCACCGGCAGGCTTTAGCTCAACATTGTATACAAAAGTACCGACAGGAATTTTCTTTAAAGGCAATCGGTTGCCAGGAGTGAGCGGTGCTTTTTCAGAAACAATGAAGGAATCTCCAACTTTCAAAGATTTTGGAAGCAATACATAACGTCGTTCGCCATCTTTGTAGCAGACAAGAGAAATGAAACCGCTTCGATTTGGGTCATATTCAACAGTCTCGATTATTGCAGGAATATCGCGCTTATCCAAAGTAAAATCAACATCGCGGAAAAGGCGCTTGTGTCCTCCGCCCTTATGACGAGTAGTGAGGCGGCCGCGATTATTTCGTCCAACAGCTCGGCGAAAACCACTGGTGAGCGCCTTGTGAGGTTCGGATGCGGTCACAATATCACCATACGAAATGGTGGTCATGTGTCGGCGTGATTTACTTGTAGGCTTGTAACTTTTCATAAAATTTCTAATATCTAATTTCTAATACCTAATGAAAATCTGGATTCCCTAATTTAATTTCTTTTCTTTTTTAGAAATTAGATATTAGGAATTAGGAATTTAAGCGGCCTCTATCTTATCCCCCTTTGCCAGGTACACGTATGCCTTGCGATCAGTTCTACCCTTTGTCATTCGGCCTCGAACAATCGAATTCTTTGGTGGTACTTTCAAAATGGCAACTTTTTCTGGAGTAACTTTGTACAATTCCTGAATTGCTTTAGAAACAGTGCTCTTAGTCGCAAGTCTTGAAACCTCAAACACATGCACTTCTCGGCCAAACTGTGAAAGAACGGTAGCCTTTTCAGTAACACGAGGTCGAAGAACAACACGTGAAGCGATCATGTGGGTAGATCCACCGATTACCGCCGGAACTTTCTTCGATACAGACTTTACTGCAACCTTGCGAGTAGCCTTTGGAGCTTCGTCAGCAACTTTATTCTTTTTTAAATTTAGGATACCCATGTTTTTATTTCATTTTTGCTTCTAGAATTGGAAGCGCTACTTTTGGATTGAGAATAAGGACATATTTTGAATGCATAACATCCAAAACATTCAAGTTTCTGATTTCGCCGACGGTTGTGTTGCCAAAGTTGGCAAAACTGCGCTCGACTGGGGTATTTTTTGTGTCAGTGGCAAGATAAAGGGCATTTTTACTCTTCTTGGTAATATATTCAAAACCTTTTACTGAAGCGAGTTTGGTCAAAATTACTTTTGCCTCCTTGGTCTTTGCTGCTTTCAAATCGAGAGCATCAACAAACAACACCTCCTTATCTTTAAATTTCTTAGACAAAACCACATAGAGAGCCTTGGCCTTCATGGTTTTGTTGATCTTGCGAGCAAATACCTTGTCCTTAAGTGGACCGTGAGTGATACCTCCACCAACCCAAATAGGTGAACGGCTTGATCCGTGACGAGCTCGGCCGGTTCCCTTCTGGCGCCATGGCTTCTTACCTCCTCCGCGGACAGCTCCTCGGTCTTTTACGTGAGCGACTGGATTGCGCAAGTTGGCCTGCATTGAAACAAGCACCTGATGAACAAGGTCAGCATTCCAAGGCAAACCGAAAATACTTTCTGGAAGGGTCATCTTTCCTGCTTCTTTGCCTGTTTGGTTGTAAATAATTGATTCCATGTTTTTATGCTTCGCGAATCTCAATTAAAGTGCCTCGGTGTCCTGGAATTGCTCCACTGACCAAAATGGTATTTTTGGTAGCATCCACCTGCACGATTTTCAAACCTTTGACGGTTACACGATCACCTCCCATGCGTCCTGCCATACGAATGCCTTTCGCAACACGTCCTCCAGCGCGTCCTCCACCTCCAATACCTCCCGGTTCGCGTTCAGAGTGCTTCTGGCCGTGTGTTCGGCGTCCTCCGTGGAAACCGTGTCGCTTCACACCTCCTTGGAAACCTTTACCTTTTGAAATTGAAGAAATAATTACTGCGTCGCCGGCCTTGAATACAGAAGCGTCGAGCTTGTCACCAACGGCGAGCGCAAGTGATCCCTCAACACGGAATTCTTTAAGACCAGAGAAATTACCAAGCTCCTTTGTGTGACCTTTGACTGCCTTGCTCAAGTTCTTTGGGTTTCGTCCGCCCCAACCTACCTGGACAGCTGAGTAGCCGTCTTTTTCAGCAGTCTTTACCTGTGTGACAACATTTGAGCCTACAGAAACAACGGTTACTGGAGTAACCTTGCCGTCCTCGCCCCAAACTTGGGCCATATTCACTTTTTGACCTAGAATAAATTTCATTTGAATGTTGAACTCGGCTCACGACCGTTGGTTCCCTATTTCTTCCGTAACGTCCTTTTGGATAACAGTGAAGAGCATCCTATCAGATAGGCGGATTTTTGTAAAGAGGCTACAAAAAAGCTGCGTCGACAACGCAGCTTTTTTGACTACAAGGGCTTACTCTTGAATTACAAATGTCTTCTAAGGACTGTATTCTCTACGATGGCGTAGCATAACCGCCATGTTGCCATATCCTTACCGAGTGCATTCGGATTTTTAAGCGCAAGAGCCTGTTCTCCGACTACAGCAATCAACTCCTCTTCAAGTTCCGCAAAAAGTTTGAACGGGTCATCTTTCCAGCGACATTTTTGTCCGCTGATATCCACGAGGTTTCGGAAACTTGCAAGAATTGGATAAATAAAGCCGCTTGGTATTCGGAACGTGGATTCAATCCCAGAGAACACCAACTCTTCAAGAGGGCCTCTCTCAACCTTGTCGACACCCTTGAGTTTCCCGAACTTGCCGCCCTTTTCTCCGTTGTCACCCTTTTTTGTTTTGTTATAAACAACAGGAAGCCTCTCATAGATTTTATCGTGTAACTCAAGTATTTCAGGTAATAATGGCACATACTTCGCTAGCCGAACCTTGTGAGTTTTGAAGTGATCAACAATCGCTGAGCGTGACGAGTAAGCTTTTATTGGATGAGATTTTTCGTCAAACTCTTCAACATCGAAACAGACTAGGTATGACAGGAGTTCTTTTATATCAATGTCTTTAGGAATTGCTCCAAGTGACTCCTCGTACTGTTTGAAAAATATTCGTGAGGCATAAGGCTTATCCTTGAGTACCTCTTTTATACTATCAAAGCTGCCTAGAAGTTCTTCAATACTTTGTACTTGAACAGGAGTAGAGTTATTACGAGCTTCTATCACTGGCACAACCTCCTCGCGGGTCTTAAATCCTTCGAGGCACTCAATCGACACAAACGCATCAATTTCTTTACGCTCCTCTTCTGATAAACCTTCCACATGCTTTCGGATAACCCTATAAGAGTGTCCGCCATCAGCTAGACCGTTCATGGAAGGGTCTGAGAAACGAAGCTCTACAGAGTTGGTCTTGTTATCAAACGTAACTTCATCCACAAGTATCAGAAGTCCCCTGTTTTTGAAGAAGAATTCAGACGGCTTATCTCTGAGACTATCCCGAATCTCTTTTGGTACTCGTATTTCCTCTTTCGGATCACGAATATTGAGTTCTCTCCACTCATTTAACTCAGCTGGAACATCAGCGACATTCACAACAAGGTTGTATTTACCCTTTCCTTTCTCATCTAATGGGGTCGGTTGCTTACGAAACGAATAAACCGGAAACTTTATCACAATTGATTTAGACATACATGCTTTTGTTAGAACACTTAATAAATGCGGCAAATAAAAAGCCGCGATTCCGCGGTCTTACAAAAGCTAACATGTCTATAGCCACGAAGCTCTCGCTTAACGGTGTCCAGAATCTTTGCCCAAATGGCGTGATCCTATGACTACTACAGCCGAAGCTACTAGCAGTCGACTTCGCGGAGAAATCGACTGCTAAATCCTACCAAGTTATTAAAAATTTTGCAAGTCTGTGCTATGGATTATGCCTTCTTATACTAAGAAAATTTTTTAACAGGAGCATAAGTATCCGATTCATAACTTCAATAGTATCGCGGACCTTTATTTCGTATTTTTTAATTAAATCGTTTTCAAGACTACTTTTACTAACTGGCTTACCAGCCTGAAGGAACAAATACTCTTCTACCGCCGCATCAGCAAAATAAAACCTAGTTTCACCCAACGTGTTACCAACTGAGTAATACGCCGTCCTAGATTTTTGATTAACTCTCTCTTCACCAAAAAAACGACTATTAAAACTTTTTTTTAAAACTTTTCCAGACTGATAGTAGTGAAAACCAATATTATCTCGGATACGAGAAAGCGTATCGGAGAAATCTGACAACTTCTCCGACCTACCCAACGCTACCGAAACTATCTCACACCAAATTGCCTTTTCCCCCACAGGAAGTCGTTCTAATATTTCAATAAATTCTGCACATTCAACAATATTATGATTTTCTTTCAAAAAAACGAAAAACTCGTGTATAAAACTTGCCTTGAGTTTTTTAACCTGAACTAATACTCCAGAATAATTGCCAGAATGTGCCGTAGTTTCTTCAGGTTTTGGTTTCCTATAAGAATCGAGAAATAATTTTTCAAAAAGAATTATACCCTTTAAATCATTAAAAATGGTAGCGACCACAAGGAAAAAACTCCCGACCTTGTCCCCTCCGGTTTTTCTAACAATCTTATTGGGCTCTATTTCCTTTAATTCTCCCTCAAACTCCATTTTATATTTGCTAATACAGACATGCTAAAGTAATTTAATAATTTCATCGTAGTCCTTTATTTTTTATTGTCAACAAAAAAAACAAAGCCCTTTCGAGCCTTGTTGAGATTAGAAACCGTTTACCCCAATCGAGTTACCGTGCCAAACATCGTCCCCACATGCGTGCCGGAGACAAAGTCGGTGATGGTGTGCTTATGAAGACCTGCAACTGAAACTCGCATACCACGTTTGTGGCACCGAATAGCGGCACGAATTTTTGATCGCATCCCGCCTCGGCCATTACCACTCGCCTCACTGGCCGTAAGCAGGAACGGCGGAACATTTTGGGCGTGTATCTCGGCGTACCGAGATTGTAATTCTCCCGTGGCGGCATTTTTCTCAAAAATGCCGCCAATTTCGGAAAGAAACAGCACGGCCCCAGGAAGGGAGAGTAATGCGACCATCGAGGCAAGCCAATCGTTATCGCTTCCGCCCTTTTCCATTGAGAGAATCTCGGTGGCCGACACAACATCATTCTCGTTGATAAGCGGAATGATGCCATTCGCGCAATACGCCTCGATCGCTCGATGGATACTTGCCCGTTCCCCTGTATTGAACAGGTTGTGGTAGGTCAGCAAGATTTGGGCAGTATTGATGTCACGCGGAGCAAAGGCTTTGTTCCACATCGAAAGCAAATAACTTGCTCCGATGCCCGCAAGCTCTTGCTTGGTAAAACGACTCGAATCTTTGCCTGACAATGTAAGCAAGTATCGAGCGGCCGCAACCGCACCCGATGTCACGACGATCACCTCGGAGCCATTTTTTTGACACCAGGCCACCTGGCCAGCAATGCTTTCAAACGCTTCGGCGCGCGGAGCGCCTGACGAATTGAAGAGAATACCCGTGCCGACCTTAACAACCACTCGCTGTTTGTTTAGCTTAGTTTTCATATGTTGTGTAAAGAACTACTTGCGCTATACAAGTGAGAGGGTGTTTCTACCGCTCTCATGAAAATTTTTGCCGTAAACTTTCACAAGAGAACTAAAAACTGCCCCGAGCGGGGCAGTTTTTTAAGTTATTTTTAGAATAAGTAAAATGAGCCCCGTTTAGTTACTGGGGGTAGGTGGTACAACGTTAACTGTGTGGGTCTGTATCATTAGCTTAATATTAGCAATAAGCAATGCGAAGTCAAGCAATCTAGTTACAAAACATTGACAATGTAATTACATTGTATATACTATACCTATGACTACATTACAAATTCGCATAGACGAAAAAACAAAGAGGAAGGCCAAGAAAACCCTAGAAAATCTTGGGCTTGATATTTCATCTGGAGTGAAACTTTTTTTGGAACAAGTGATAACAACCCAGTCTATCCCCTTTTCGGCAGTAACTCCCTCGGGATACAAACTTCGCCGTGGGCACATTTACCGAAAGGAAATAGCTGAAGCGAAAAAGGGTAAGGGGTACGCTACGGCAGAAGAGGCGTTCGCGGATATCTTTAAAAACGAATAGACTTGTGATGCATAGAATTCACTTTTCTCGCGCCAGTCGAAAATCTCTTAAAAAACTTCTAAAGTCAGGCCGCTTCCCCGAATTATTAGTGGCTAAAGTTATCAACGATCTAGCGTCTGGAAAAACATTAGATCCGAAGTACTACAACCATCAACTCGAGGGAGAACATGCTAGTCATTTTGAGTGTCACATAAAAAGTGATCTATTGCTTATTTACGAGATTGATGAAAAGGAAAATAAACTAACGATTATCGACATCGGCAGTCATTCGGAATTGTTTGAGTAACAAAAAACCGCCTTTCGGCGGTTTTTTGTTGATATTTTTTCGTATATGTTCGTTGATTCGTATAATTCGTATTTTCGTATGTTTACCTACAACCCAGCCCTAATTTAAGAGAAATAACTTTTTTCCTAAACAGCTTGTATATTTTGCAACAAGTGACTAAATCTTTGAGATTACTTAGGTGAAATTAGAGCTGGATTAAGAAAATTGGCCACCTGCTGGTGGCTCAATTTTCTACAACATCTTCACATCTATATTCACTCCGGAGGGAAGGGATAGGTTGGTCAAGGACTCAATCACCTTCGCGTTCGGATTGATGATATCAATCAATCGCTTGTGAACTCGCATTTCAAACTGTTCGCGAGCGTCCTTGTAGACGAAAGCTGAACGGTTGACCGTATATTTCTTGATTTCAGTTGGAAGCGGAATCGGTCCCAAAATCTGAGCGTCAAAGCGAAGCGCAGTATCCATGATCTGCTTCACAGAAGCATCTAGGATTTTGTGCTCGTATGCTCGGACGCGGATTCGAAGCTTTGCTGGTGCTGCCTCTTTTGAGACCGCCTTTGCGCGCTTTACCGGTGCTTTTTTAGTTGTTGTTGGTTTTACGGCCATAAAATACGCTGTCTTAGGCGGTGATCTTGGTTACAACTCCTGCGCCGACAGTCTTGCCTCCTTCTCGGATAGCAAATCTGGTCTTTTCCTCAAGGGCGACTGGGGCAACAAGCTTTACTTTGAAAGTAATAGTGTCTCCTGGCATAACCATTTCAACTTTTTCAGGAAGGGTTACATCTCCAGTAACGTCAGTAGTTCGGATATAGAACTGTGGCTTGTATCCAGAGAAGAATGGAGTGTGTCGGCCTCCTTCCTCTTTCTTCAAGACGTATACTTCTGCTTCGAAATCAGTGTGAGGAGTTACAGAACCAGACTTGGCCAAAACCTGACCTCGGTGCACATCTTCTTTCTTTGTACCTCGGAGCAGAATTCCGGCGTTGTCTCCAGCCATACCTTCTGAAAGAGATTTGTTGAACATTTCAATACCGGTGACAGTTGTCTTTGCGGTTGGCTTGATACCGACAATTTCAACTTCTTCACCAACTTTCACAATACCGCGCTCGATTCTTCCGGTTACGACAGTACCGCGACCTTCAATTGAGAAGATGTCTTCTATAGGCATAAGGAAAGGCTTGTCGGTATCTCGGACAGGAACTGGAATATATGTATCAAGAGCATTTGCTAGATCGAGAATCTTCTTTACCCACTCATCATCTTTTGAGGTAGCTTCGAGGGCTTTCAAGGCTGAACCGCGGATAACCGGGGCTCCCTTTCCATCAAAACCTTGCTTTGTGAGGAGTTCGCGAACTTCCTCTTCAACTAGATCAACAAGGTCCTTGTCGTCAACCATGTCAACTTTGTTCAAGAAGATAATGATTTTTGGAACACCGACTTGTTTTGCAAGAAGAACATGTTCACGAGTCTGTGGCATAACACCGTCAGTTGCGGCAACGACAAGAACAGCACCGTCCATTTGTGCTGCACCGGTGATCATGTTTTTGATGTAGTCAGCGTGACCAGGAGCGTCAATGTGAGCGTAGTGGCGAACAGCGGTTTCGTATTCATTGTGCGAGAGCGCAATAGTAATACCGCGTGCTTTTTCCTCAGGAGCGGAGTCAATTTCGTCAACTTTTTTTAGCTTAACGACATTACCGGCGAGATGAAGTGAATTCAAAATCGCGGCTGTCAAAGTTGTCTTGCCGTGGTCAACGTGTCCGATGGTACCGACGTTAACGTGTGGCTTGCTTCGATTAAATTCTGCCATATGTGTGCTTTTTATTAAAATTAATAATTAAAAACTAATTAACAATGAAATTAACGACTCGCAAAGCGATAGCAACCATACTATCAAACGGCCGAGAAAAGTCAATAACTAGATAGAATAGGGCTTGCAGCTGAATTTAGCATATTTATTGTCTCCCGTAATTACTGTATAAGCATAGCCGCCACAACTACTTTTCCAAGTTAAATTTTCATTTTTAGTACCAGAAATAGTGCCTCCTGCGGTTTCCGTGCCATTAAAAATAAACATCTTTCCAGCCTTATTTGTTGAATAACATGTTTGACTGGAGGTGGAGCCTTCGAATATACACTTTACTGACTCACTAACTACACCATCGATAACTGCGGTTACCGTCGTTTTCACTACCGGCTGTATTACCTGCTCACTGGGTGCAATTTTGAAATAAGAGTCACTTGAGTCACAACTACTTGTCCCCGACTGACAAATCTGCACTGTATATGCCCCATCAATCAAGGCTTCATTAAGATCTAAAGTTTTACCGATTATCCACTGATAAAATGTGTCGGCTACATTTTTTGCAATAGTATATGAATCGAGAACATCAGCACAAATATTCCCGGAACAAGGTCGTTTAGAAGTTGATTCCAATTTAATGTCGTAAAATTTTGGAGCAGGGTTGATGCACATTGCTGCGTCAGGGCATTTCGGCATAGGTGTACTGTCCTTCCATTTTATAGTCTGTATCGAACCTGACGACCATGTTTCTCCACCGTTTGGACTCAATACCGAAACATAAGACTTAGCTGTTCCGACCGGATCAATAATAATTTTTCTATCGCTACTATCTTTTGCGATAATCTTTGGCTCAGCTGTTGATGGCGCACAATAGCCCAAACACGCAGGGTATGTATTGTAAACAATGGCCTCTAAATAATAAGATCCCGGGTTAAGCATTGTCACCATATCCCCACCCTCTATCACTGAACTTGGAACAACGAACTCAAATTCTTTTTCATTATTGCTGACATTTAGTATGGGGAAACCAGCTATATTGCCCGAATTTAGAAAGAAATATATTCCTGAACCGCTAGGAATATTCTTAAGGATCATTTTCACTCTTTGTTTTGAACCAATTGGCCAGTGATCATCGCCATTTGGTGACAAAATAGATATCGAAACTTGATTTGGGGTGCCGCAAGAATACAAAGCATTAAGTTTTGCTCGGGTCAATGGACCGACGTAACCAGTTTTGCGAATTCCGTATTTTGATTGAAATCCGATAACGGCTTCGGCGACAAGTTCATTAAAATCTTCTCCTCGTATATTTTCCCCTGTATCTGAAATTTCCCCGTCCTTAACAAGAATGCTGACCAAAGCGTCTACATCGTTGCCTCTATCACCTACCCCTAAATTACGAGTAAAATTATAACAAAAAGCTATTGCTGGACTGGAAGATACAGAACCCCCACCAGATGAACTAGCGCCGCTAGTTGAACCACCCGTAGTAACAGATGATTGAGCAGAAATCCTAGATTGCAGAATTTTTATTTGCTCCAGAATCGCGTTGATTTGGGACTGAAGTTCTTCTGCAACATTTACCGAGGCATGAGCGGTAGATACAAATGCGAGAGAAAAAACAAAAAGACTAACTAAAAATAATTTTTTAAGCATAGGCAATAATTAGATTATAAAGCATTTTGATAGTACCACACCACCAGATGTTCGGCAAAAAAAAGAAAAAGCGCCCCAAAGTGCCTGGGGCGCAAGAAGCAATTCTGGAAAATCGCGGTGTTGTCGATGATTACTCACCGTCAACGCTTCCTTTCAACCTTGTCTGTATCGGGTCGGGTGGAATACCAGAACCCGATTGAAAACGTGATCAGAGGGGCCAACGAAGTGAGGACGCTTGTCAACCAGTCGGCATCATGTTTGATATGAAACCCCACGATACAACCAGCAATCGTGCAAATTCCAATGAGCCATTTCGCGAGTCCAGGCACCTCGATCGAACCGATGAACGCCCCTATCAAAAGCGTGACAATGATGGTCAGAAGGTAGCCGATGAGGGGGATCTGATTAATCCCGATGTTGAGGACAAAACCGACGAATGAGAATCCGATAGTGGCTTGTATGGCCGGAAGTAGCTCTTCGTCGCGGATTTCACTGCAACGGTCAGGTCGAGATCTGTTCATGGTGTGGACGGGGGTTAAGGTTGACTGTGGAACGAACGCTAAAATCAAATTATCACAAATTGAAAACCCCGTCAATTAGACAAATCTCGTTAATTTAGTATAAATAAACCCGGAAAGGATGTGATTCTCCTATGTCACAACAGCACTTGAGGTATCTCATGGGCGCCACAACCCTTGAAGTGGCTCTCAATAACGAAAAACGAGTGGTGGAAGCTTTGGGAACAAACTACCCTTTCGCTGATCGTCCGCCCTGGATAAAAAATGTGCGGTTGGCCACCAAGGACGAAGACAACCGCGGGAAAGATGTGGTGGTCGAAACAACCGATGTGGGGAACATCCTCATACAAGTGAAAAGTTCCACCTGGGCCAAGCAAAAGTTTTTGAGACGACAGGCGTATGGTGAAGTTTCGATAAGAATACTTTGCGTGATCATCAGTGCTAGCAACGACGCATCGGCAATCTGCCGAATCATCATGCCACTCTTAAACCGCGCGCACAATGAAAGGGTCGCGAAACGACATCCCAACAGCACTCGCCACTAAGGCGGGTGTTTTTTTAATTATTTAAATCTCGTTCGCTGAAAATTACAATTGTGTCAAAGATAAAGATACTGACCGGATCTAGGCTAGCCGTTTTTCTATTCCAGTGTTTTGCAAAACACTGGAATAGAATTACTATTTTCTCAATGTGCGAGCATTGTTTAGCAAGGCTTTTTTTAGCGGAGAATTAGGGGTGCAACGGCTCAATCACCACCCTGACTTTCTTAAGTCGGGGTGGTGTCGGCGAGCGAGCTTTGTTTTGGAAAAGCCTTGCGCAGGCCGACGGGCCGAGCAGAACAGATTTTCAGCAGAAAATCATGCGTGCTTTGCCAAAATAATGCGAGCGAGTTTTTATTTGCGGGCTTCGATAATAGTCAATGCCACATTTGCCGGCACGGACTCATAGTGATCAAATTCCATAGTGTATCCAGCACGGCCTTCGGTCATCGAACGAAGTGTTGTAATGTATCCGAACATTTCAGACAAAGGTACCTTGGCGTCAATCACCTTGTTCAAACCACGCTCACCGACATCCTGAATTTCTGCACGCTTTGATGCAAGGTGTCCAGTAACATCTCCGACGAATTTTTCTGGAGTTACAACCTCAACCTTCATGATTGGTTCGAGAATAACTGGCTTTGCGCGCTTGGCGGCATCTTGGAAGGCCTGTGATGCAGCGATCTTGTAAGCAATTTCAGATGAGTCAACATCGTGGTACGAACCATAGGTCAATTCGCATGATACATTTGCCATCTTGTATCCGGCAACAATACCGCGATCCATCGCTTCGCGAACACCCTTTTCAACGGCAGGGATAAATTCGTTTGGAATAACACCTCCTTTGATCGAGTTAACGAATTCAAAGTCGTCATATCGGCTGACGTTTTTTGGAATCTTTTCAGGAGCTGGTTCAAGCGGCTTGATATTAATCTTGACGTGACCGTACTGACCCTTACCTCCTGACTGCTTGATGTATTTGTATTCAGCTTCAGCGGCTCCCTGAATAGTTTCCTTGTACGCAACCTGTGGTTTACCGACATTTGCTTCGACAGAAAATTCTCGCTTCATACGATCCACCATGATTTCAAGCTGGAGTTCACCCATACCTTTGATAACGGTCTCCCCTGTTTCAGAATCTGAAAACACTTTGAATGTTGGATCTTCGTCAGTAAGACGTTTGAGCGCAAAACCCATTTTTTCCTGGTCAGCTTTGGTCTTTGGCTCGATACGCATTGAAATAACTGGCTCGGCAAATTTAATGACATCCAAAACAATTGGATTAGCTTCATCGCAGAGAGTGTGAGAGGTGCGAGCGTCTTTGAGGCCGATAGCGGCGGCAATTTCTCCGGCATACACCTTTTTTACTTCTTCACGTTCGTTAGCTTGCAAGCGCACAATACGGCCCAAGCGCTCTTTTTTTCCTGTAGTTGAGTTGTAAATATAACTACCGGCCTCAACAGTACCTGAATAGACACGGAAGAAGTTGAGCTGGCCGACGAATGGGTCAGACTGAAGTTTGAACACGAGTGCTGAAAATGGCTCGCTGTCCAAAGGCTTTCGCTCAACAATAGTGTCGGTATTTGGATCAAGACCTTTTACAGCTGGCATATCAACCGGTGATGGCAAATATTCAACAACAGCGTCGAGCACGAGCTGAACACCTTTGTTTTTCAAAGCGGAACCACAGAATACTGGGAAAATGGCAGCGGCAATGGTGGCCTTGCGGAGTGTGACCTTCAAAACATCGAGTGGAATCTCCTTACCCTCGAGATACTGATTCATCAAAACATCATCGTGTTCAACAATTCTCTCGACAAGCATGGCGCGATACTTTTTTGCATCCTCGAGATTTTCAGCAGGAATTTCAGCTTCACGGACAGTACCTCCCATTTCACCTTCGAAGTAGTAGGCCTTCATCTTGAGAAGATCGATGACACCGACATGATGCTCCTCAAGACCGATTGGAATCTGCATGCGGACGGCTGATTTACTCAATCGATCCAAAATTGATTTGTATGAAAATTCAAATGAAGCTCCCATACGGTCGAGCTTGTTGATGAAACAGATGCGAGGCACCTTCCCCTCTTCGGCATAACGCCAGTTGGTTTCGGATTGCGGTTCAACGCCGGCAACACCATCAAAAACCACAACCGCCCCGTCGAGTACGCGAAGTGAGCGCTTTACTTCCACAGTAAAGTCGATGTGGCCAGGGGTGTCGATAATATTAAAACGATGCTTGAGGGACAAATCAGTCTTCGGCATATAGGTCGGGTTCCAGAAACAGGTGATAGCGGCGGCGGTAATGGTGATACCTCGCTCTCGTTCTTGCTCCATCCAGTCGGTGGTGGTGTTACCCTCATGCACTTCCCCGATCTTGTGAGACTCTCCGGTGTAATACAAAATACGCTCGGACGTGGTGGTCTTTCCGGCATCGATGTGGGCGATAATTCCGAAGTTTCGAACTTTCTCTAGAGGATAGTCTCGGTTCATAAATAAATAGATTAAAGATTCAAGATTTTAGATTTAAGAATAAAAGAAAAAGCGCTGATTAGCGTCCTAATAGATTACATTAGAATGAAGAAAAATGCAAAAGAAAGACCGGTAGGCGCGCGTGGCACCTACCGGCTTGAAAAGCTCAAAATCAATCGTTCTTCTTCCCCGCAATCTTAAGGATGTTGATAAACAGGTTGAGGATGTCGAGATACAGATCGACAGCCACGTCTACCGCATTGTCAGTCGTCTTCGCGATCTCACTGGCACGATGCATGTCGTAGCCAATATAGAGGGCGAAGAGACCCGCCGCAGCGTAATCAATTGCACCCCAAGACTGCATAGACGGCACAAAGATCTGAATGATGCGAATCACCAGCAATCCGCACAACGCCACGAACAGTGCCCCGCCTAAGTGCCGAAACACATCGGGCAATAGCAATCCGAGGACACTCATGAATGCTGTCACGCCCATGGTAATGAGCAGTGCGTTGCGGACAGCGTCGGGACTGTAGAGTTGAACATAAGGCCCCAACACCACCCCGTAGGGGATCACGATCAGGTTGTAGCCAATAAACGAAATGAAAGCATTGCCACTTGCCATCGCGATGCAGATTCCGATGATCGGCAACACGAGCCCGAAAAAGAGAGCCTCCCAAAGGCCGGGCTTGTATCCCGCCTCAATCACCAGATGAGCAGACAGGGCCGTAAAGCCGATGCCCCAGATCAGGATCATGCCGAGCAACGCGAAGAATGCGTTTGAGCTCATTTCGTCACCGCCTGTGCGTTCAAAAACGCCCGTGTGGATACCTTCGCCAGTTTTCATCGTTTGACCTTTCGTGTTTGTGTTTGTTGCTTTCGTTGACCTACCTTATTATATTATAGCACAATGATTAAAAAAGTCAACGGCTCACTGGTGACCAGTGAGCCGTTGTTTAAAATATGGCTTAACTGAAGCTTTCGGCCGTCCGGCACGCGTGCCAAACGGCCGATTTTGAGGAAAATTCGAGGCTCGGAAGCTACGGGGATTTTTCGCGAAGGTCGAGGAAGAAATGAGGCTCGCGACTAAGCTGTACAGTAGTACTGCGCAGGAGCGAACGGAGTTTCTGACGAAGAGATTCGCGAAAAAGACCGTAGCGACTACCAGGCGAAGTGGGCGAAGGCCTTATTCGATTCCGCCATCTTATGAGTATTTTCCCTCTTCTTCACCGCTTCTCCTTCATTTTTTGAGGCAGCAATGAGTTCTTCAGCGAGCTTTTCATGCATCGGCTTCCCTTTCTTGCTGTTTGCAGCTTCAATAATCCATCGCATTGAGAGAGCCAGTCGGCGTTCTGGGCGAACTTCAACAGGAACCTGGTAGTTGGCACCCCCGACACGCCGTGAGCGAACTTCCATGACCGGGCCAGTATTTTTAAGTGCAGTATCAAAAACTTCAACCGGATTTTCCGTCTTCTCTTTCTCTTTGATCAAATCAAAAGCTCCGTAGACAATCTTTCGGGCAACATTTTTCTTGCCCGCCTCCATGACATAGTTAACAAGCTTAGCAACCTTCAGAGAGTTGTAGCGAGAATCTTCAGAGACTGTATGTTTATTTTTGTGTTTTCTTCGCATGGTTGATTTTTAACGAGTGGAGCGAGTATAAAAATCACCACCCAGCACTAATTTCACAGAACAGCCAGATATGATTCTTGTATGCTTCATGGTAATTATTATAAATTATTCCTAAACTTTTTATCGGTAAAATTAGTGCTGGGTAAGGTTTGGCGACGATAGCTTATTTCGCTTCGCTCATAATCTATCGGCCAAGCCCTTACTTCTTAGGGCGCTTCGCCCCGTACTGGCTTCGTCCTTTCATACGTTTGTCTACACCAGTGGCATCCAAAACACCGCGGACAATAGTGTAACGAAGGTTAACATCCTTTACGCGACCCCCTCGGAGAAGAACAACAGAGTGTTCCTGAAGAGTGTGGCCGATGCCTGGAATGTAGGCGGTAACTTCCATGCCGTTGGTCAAACGAACGCGGGCAATCTTGCGAATAGCTGAGTTAGGCTTACGAGGGGTCTTAGTGGTTACTTTGGTACAGACACCGCGCTTGAAAGAGGCGTTAAACATTACTGGTCGGTTCTTTAGCACGTTGAATGACTGCGTCAAAGCCGGCGTTTTTGATTTACGTCGTGGGGTAACTCGTCTGCGCTTTACCAATTGATTGATTGTAGGCATCTGTTATTTCAACTTCGCTAGAAAAAATAAAAGCTTTCTTGCAAAGCGTTGTAGCGAGTACTTTACTATGTGAGGCCAAGAATTGCAAGCCCCCGCGCCGGCCGCCGGCGCGGGGGCTTTACTACATAACTATAGTCCCGTAATAAGCCGAAACAATAATGCGATAACTGGATCAACAAATTGCCAAAGAAAAAAAACAAAAAACAAAAATACGATGATGGTGTGTCGTTCAAGCCAATCCTTAACTACCAGAAACCTTGGAGACAAAATGCCGAAAAGAATTTTGGAGCCGTCGAGTGGAGTAACGGGTACCAAATTAAATACCCCCAGCAGTAAGTTTATAAGAACTAAGCCAGCAGAAATACTTAAAAAAGAGGTGGGTAGAAATTGATACAATGTGTCCAATCGAATCATTAATCCAAAAATAAGTGCGATGGCAAAGTTTGAAGCGGGGCCGGCAGCTGCGACCAACGCTTCTCCCCACCGTTGATTTTTAAAATTGTAAGGGTTAACTGGAACAGGCTTGGCCCAACCGAAGACTACATATGGAGGAATGAGCGACAAAATAAACGGCACAATCACCGAACCTATCGGATCAATGTGCTTTAGTGGATTGAGAGTAAGCCTGCCAGCGTACCTTGCGGTCGGATCCCCCAATGCCTCTGCAGCATAGCCGTGACACACTTCATGTATCACGACCGACATCACCAAAAGTAGGATTGAAAAAATGGGGTCTAGTTGCATAAATGTGAATATATGATAGCATAGCGAAGCAACTCCTAATATCTAAATTATAATTTCTAAGTTAAGGTGCGTTGGAGTATTTTATTAGAAATTAGAACTTAGTAATTAGACATTCCATTCTTATGGCAAATATCTGTCCAATAACTAAAAAAGGAACCCAGGTTGGTGGCGGTTACAGCAACCGAACCCGCGCCACCCAGTTTAACCCCGTGGGAAATACTCGCCGATACCCAAATCTTCAGAAAAAGAGGATCTATATTCCTGAACTCAAAAAATACATGCGATTGACCATCTCAACTGATGCTATTAAGACTATAAATAAGAACGGCGCGTACAAGACACTGAAAAAGGCAGGATTAATTTAGGTTTTAGCTTTTCCAGCCATAGGCTGATCCGCCTTTGGCGGAAGCTGTTAGGAGAAACCGTCGCGACATATGTCGCGACGGTTTCTTGCTTTTATCAAATGGGGAGCGTATTGTGGCGACAGTAAGTCTGAACCCTAAGCATTACCATGAAAATCACCTCCCTGTTCCTCGTCGCCACCGCTGTTTACCTCGTCAGTGTCGGTGCAATCAAAACAGGTTCGACAGCAGAGCTCATCGCCGTTATCCTGATGTTTATTTCAATTGGCATGGCAGTGTGGCAATTCGCATCGGCCGACCGTGTTATTTACCAAAACTCCTTTAACACCTGCGCCGCGGCCATGAAGTTGCTGTTGGAAAGTGCCAAACGGCATGGGCCGGTATCAGAAAGTGCGATGACATATGATCTCCAAAAGTTCTTTGTCGCACAAGCCACAGAACACTTCCGCCTTCACCCTAACGGAGAAACGGACGAGGAGAAAGCGTGGCGCCACTACCTTAGCGATTATCAAGCGCTAGACTGACAGACTGAATCGACAGCGCCCCAATGGCCACGGGGCGCTTTTTCTTTTTTTATTTTCTCACCAGCACGTTTCCGTCAGACGTAAAAATAATCGTCCCTACTTGATCCGTCCGCAAAGTTTTAATATCAAATTTCCCAAGAGTGTCCAATGTCTCCCTATGTGGGTGGCCATAAGAATTGCCTTTTGCATTTGAAATAATGGCGTAATCCGGCGACACAAAACCGACAAATTCTTCCGATGTTGAGGTGCGCGAACCGTGGTGCCCCACTTTCAAAACGTCGCTATCGAGTTTTAAACCATCGAGCGACACAAGATACTTCTCAATTTTTTGAGGAGAATCTCCGGTAAACATAATGGAGGTGTCACCATATACCAGTCTGCCAATGATCGAACCGTCATTTGTGCCCAAACCCGAAACGTCTCTGTCAGGAAAAAGTACCTGAAAACCAACACCGTGTTTTTTGTCGAGCCAAATGATCTGACCGCGATGAACTAGGATTTTTTCAGCAGGTTCATCTGTAACACTTTTTTCGAGTGCCGCATAAGCCGCACTTACATTTTTTGTGCCAGGTTCCACCACCTGCTTCACATTGAAACTATTTAAAACATCAACAAACCCTCCAATGTGATCCATGTCAGGGTTAGTTACCATGAGCATATCTATAGAACGATCATAAAACGGCATCACTTTTCGCAAAGCGGACAAAACCGCTTTAGGCGGGCCCCCATCAATGAGCATCTGATTGCCATTTGGTGCTTCGATATATATGGCGTCACCTTGGCCGATATCAAGCATTGCAATAGTAAGCACCCCTTCCCTATTTTCCCGAAAAACGGCATACCAAATAAAACAGGTAGTAAAGAAAAGCGTGAGCAGCAAAAGCGAGCGAGCGTTATCACGAACAAATTGCATTGAAAAATTATACCATTGAAAAACCGGCACAAAGTGCCGGTTGGGTGGGTCGGGTAACAGATCAACAACCAGAAATAGCCCGGACAAGACGAAGAGCTTCCTGTGCAATGACTGATGCCCTGGGAGGTAGTGAAACCCTAGGCAGGGAAACCGTCTTGATCCGAAGCGTTGAACGCTTCCGTTGGTAGTCCAAGAGACCTACCAGACCAATCGCTAACCACGGGGTCGCAAGCCAGTTGTTGTGGTTGGGGCTTGTAAACTTCCTGTGTTCAACCATTTTACACGGAACAGAATGAGGTCTTATGCGAGGTCTTTTCATGTTGAGCGATCAGTTAAGGTTCATGTTACTCTCAAAACTGTATGCTACAATAACAAAAAAGCAAAAAATTACTAGCGAAGTAATCAACATACAATGAAAAAATTCGAGGAACAAAAATTTAACATCCCGGTACTCAACGGCATATCGGTAAAAAATATCGAGGAGCATTTGAAACTCTACGCGGGTTATGTGAAAAATTCAAACCTTATTGTAGAAAAAATAGGAGAACTTGCATCTGATGCAGAAAAAAATGCATACGTTATGGGTGAACTGCAAAGACGGTTTGGTTTTGAATTCAATGGCATGCGAAATCATGAATACTACTTCAAATCTTTGGAAGGTGGTCAGAAATCATTACCTGAGAACTCAAAACTGAAAGCGGCAATAGAAAAACAAGCTCCTTCTTTTGATATATGGCTTGGTGGATTCAAAGCACTCGCCATGACTCGTGGAATAGGCTGGGCAATACTTTATTATGACAAACAAACTGAACAACTGATGCACACCTGGGTAGACGAGCAACACCTAGGACAATTAAACGGGCTGAACTGGGTTCTTGGCATCGATATGTGGGAGCATGCATTCGTATATGACTACGCAACCTCTGAAAAGAAAAAATATGTTGAGGCGTTTTTCTCTAACCTTAATTGGGAAGTAATCGAGTCAAATTTTAAATCTGCTGTCGAGTAATTTTTGGTCGTAAACGAAGATAGATCGTAAAGTAGAAAAAATACACAAGTACCGCAAACCAAAACGGAAAACTTTTTACTGCTATGATAGCAAACGGTAAATGGGAGAAAAATTCGACTACAGCAAGCTCGTATTCAAGCAATCCGTAAGCAACAAACGCAAACGGAAATGCCAACACAGTAGAAATAAAACCTACGAAACCAGCAAGAAATCCAAAAAGCATCGTCGCGGGTATCACAAGTAAAATGAGTAGGTTTACTGGAAGCGCAACAATAGAAAGCTCGCCCATTTTGTATAAAAGCATCGGCAGAACGAAAATTTGGGTGGCAAGCGTTGCCGTAACCACGCTTCGTAGGCCCCATTTTTCGGTTACAAACAAAAAATATTTCTCAATGATCGGTGAGACGTAAATCAAAGCAACAGTCGACATGAAGCTGAGCTGAAACGACGAATCGAAAACTAGAATTTTCGGGTTTTGAAGTACCATGAAAAAACCGGCCAAAAGAAGTGCCCGAGTGATGTTGTAACGTCTTCCCGTTGTTCGGGCCAGCACAACCAAAAGTGCCATAATACTTGCTCGTACCACCGTAGCCGATCCACCTGTCATTATGGCAAACAGCACAATGCTCAAAGCACCGAAAGCCTGGCCCAGATACCCCGGCAAGAAACCGAAAAATTTAATGACTGCATCAGCAACGATTGTGATGTTATATCCAGAAAGAACAACAATATGAATCACACCAGCCTTCCTAAAGTCATCTAATAAATTTTGACCGAGGGATTGTTTCGCCCCTACCACGAGACCGCCCAAAAGTGATGCGTCCGGTTCGGGAATTGTGGCGGAAACATTTTTGAGAAATGCTTGTTTAAAATTGAAAAGCGCCTCAACAATAAAATTGCCCTCTTCGCTCGACAATAATTTTACTTTCGGGCGTGTGATTTGATAATAAATACCCTCTTTGGCCAAGTAGCTCTGGTAATCAAAAATTTTTCCTCCTTCGTCAGCGAAATTTTTAGGCTTGTCGAGCAATCCCATAATTTCAAGTCGATCTCCGTACTTAAACTTCGGGTAGAGGTCGGCAACCACGAGCGTTTTAGCCGAAACAGAAGTCGGCGCGCCATTATCTACCAGAGAATCTAGCTTCACGGTCAAGCGCACCGAGCTTTCCCGTTCGTCTGGCTCATCCACAACCGTACCGATAACTGTGGTGCGACGATCAAGATGACTATCCAAGATGGAATCATTTTTATGAAGCTCTGACAAGTCGAACCGTAGCATACCGAGACTTGCCGCAAAAATAAACAAGGCGACAATCGCCTGTCCCCCTCCCGAGGTCGAGGTCAGCGTAATTTTTCCCGATAAATATATCGCTGTCGATATAATTAGGAAAAATATTGCAAACGAAAATCCAAAATTGAAAAACGATCGGGCAATAACCCCTGCTGCAAATCCCGCGATGCATATCAGAAACGGTTTATCGATCATTAGCTTAAATTTCCAACGGCTCAACAGCTGTTGAGCCGTTCAAATGGCTAAAAATAAGGCTTAAAAAGAAGTGAAAAATAGCAAAATTAGGCCAAAAACTCCTTTATAATCGACGATTCGTCCACCTGACTTAGCGCTTTTTTGAACCGCGCCTTTTTACCTTTGACCCTGGACTCGCACTCCACCCACGTTTTATGTGTCAAAACCTTTCCATCTACCAAACTTACGTACGAATATGCTTTCGCTTTAGAATGTGCACTCGATTTATTTTTGTCGGCGCGAGCGGAAGAGTTTTCGCCGATATTTAAAATATTCTTTATTGCGTAATTCGAGAGATCTCCAGAATAGAGTTGGGGTGCAGTACCATCCGCAAATGCCGTGGCGATTTCATCGCATCTCTCATTGCCACGCACACCAACATGCCCGCCAACTTGCTTCCACTCAATACTACGATATATCGTAGTGAGCTTTACGAGACTCTCCCACAAATCGCGATTTTCTACCTCCTTTTTTGTGGCAGTCTGCCAACCATTTTTTTGCCAACCAAAAACCCATTTGGTAATACCCTTGATTACATAGCTGGAATCGCAGTAAATAACAATTGACCATTGACCATTGACCTGTGACAAGGAGGAAAGGGACTTGATTGCAGCCGTGAGTTCCATACGATTATTTGTGGTGTGCTCCTCGCGTCCACCAATTTCCTCCACCCGGTTATTAGTAATAATAATCGCCGCAAAACCGCCTGGCCCTGGATTACCTCGTGATGAGCCGTCGGTGAAGATAACAATAGAATCAGGAATCATGAATCATGAATCAAGAATAATGAATAAAAAGAAGATTAAGAGATTATAGCAGAAAAGAAAAAGTCCGGAGGGGATCCGGACTAGCGAGAAACAGGGAGGCTAAATACATTCAACCGAGCGACCGACCACCTCAACCCCATGGCCTGTCAGAAATCCTACGACGAGGCCGGCAACAAACCCTTGCTCCATGAAGTGAGCTCTACCGTCCTGAGGTTCATACTGCATCTGAAGAGCGATATTGATTTCGCCCGGGCTGCTACGCTCCACGACCGGAGGCTGTTCATAATAGCCAGCCAGCACTTGGGCCAAACGCGGGATGGTGTCAATCGTCACCGCTCCAACCTGAACTTTCATTTTTAGTTGCACAATAGACCTTTCTGTTGACCAAAATGAAGTCTAAATAGAATTTCAAATAATGTCAACGATTCTCAACCGAAGCTCCGGGAAACTTTTGAACATCGATTTTTCAAATGTAGCTACAAGATTTACTGAGTCTCCCGATTTTATTTCCCTCCCCCAATCCTCGGCCGTTTTGAAAAAAGTGATGGCGGAAAGTTTTTTACCGTCCGGTTTTTCAAAAACAAGTTCGAGGTGGTTTTTTTCTTTACCGAAATGTTTTACATCTTTCGGCGTGACATTTCTAAAAATAAATATGGGCTTTGAATTGCCGGTGCCAAATGGTGACAATTTTTCAATCGTACGGTACGTGTCCCAATTGGCATCAGAGAGTGATAATTCGTGATCAACAAAATTTTCTGCGGAGAAGTTTGCGAACTCTTCACGCGCAATTTCATATGCTCTGTTCAATTCATCTTCTAGCGTATGAATCTTGTCGTTTGTCACTGAAAATCCCCCTGAAAATGCGTGCCCTCCGAACTCCAAAAAAGTCCCCGGGCTGGCTCTAGACATTAGCTCAACAAGATTAGCATTTTGAGCTGAACGGCACGAACCCTTTATAACATCATCGCCGTCACGACCCCACAAAAATACCGGGCAATTGTATTCGTTGGCGCAGGTGTTGGCTGCAAGCCCGAGCAATGCTGGTCTCCACAAAGGGTTCCCGATGACCATTACACGGTTTGTTTTTTCATCGGTCGCTGAATATCGCTCGCGAATTACTTTTTTTATTTCCTTTGAAAGAGCGGCCACACTTCCTTTGCGCTCATCATTGATCGCGTTTAAATGTTCCACCAAAGTATCCGCCTCCGCTTCATCACTCGTCGCCAAAAGTCGAAATGCGTCCATCGGCACTCCCATACGAGATGCCGCATTAATTCGCGGCCCGATAGTAAAACCTATGTCATCTTCGGTCAGATGTTTTTGATTAACCTTCAGTTTAGTCAAAAGTTTTCTCAATCCGACTCGTGGCGATTTTCGAAGAACCATCATGCCATAATAGGCAAAAACACGATTTTCACCGGTAAGCGGAACCATGTCGGATAGCGTTGCGATACCGACCATATCCAACAGCCATTTTTCCCATCCGATGGGAAAAATGGCTGTTCCAATTTCTAATTTCAAATTACTAATTTCTAAAGGGGAACGCAAACGGGAACAAAGTGCTTGCACCAACTTGAATGCGACTCCGGCGCCGCAGAGCATTTTTTCAGGGTATTTACAGTCACTTTGTTTAGGATTCAAAATTGCAAATGCTTTCGGAAGCTCGCCTGTTGGAATATGGTGATCGACAATAACGACATCAACGCCAAGCTGCTGCGCTTTCGCAACCGGCGCCACGTCCCCTGTTCCGCAATCCAAGGTTATCAAAAGCTTTACACCATCCCTGGCGAATTGCTCCACAGCCTCGACATTCAAACCAAACCCCTCATCATGCCGGTGCGGAATATAGTTTATAAAATTCGTGAAACCAATTTTTTTGAAAAAATCGTGCATCACCACTCCTGCGGGAATACCATCGGTATCGTAATCGCTGTAAATAACAATTTTTTCGTTACCCGTAATCGCCTTAAATATGCGCCCAACCACTTTTTCCATGTCCTTCATCAAAAACGGATCGTGGGTGTGCTTGTTGTAATCAGGGTTCAAAAATTTTTCACCCCCGAGAACGCCTTCAACACCCCGGTGAAACAAAAGATGGTCCAAGAGCGAGGTGCCTTTAATCGGCCGTACAGCGTATTTTTTCATATCAACAATTCTAACACGATCGATAGGGCTTGTGAGAAACGAGGTTTGCTGATATAAATCTAAAAGAAACAGAAAGACTACACCATGAACACTTCGACAGTCTGCGCGATCTGCAAACAACCGTTCACAATGGCCCAACTCCAAGCAGGAGGACAAGAAACTCAACGAACAGAAGAGGGACTCGTCCACGCTGATTGCTACTACAAAAGCCTGAGTGACGCGACTGAAGAACATCCCGTTGGCCCAGGCATCATCAGGAGGGGGGTGACAAATGTCTCATTACCTATCCCAGGCCTCGGTCAGTAAACCGAGGCTTTTTTCATACTTTATACTTAATACTAAATACTTTATACTACTCACATGGATTGTATTTTCTGTAAAATAATCGCGGGAGAACTTCCCTCATCTCGGGTGTACGAGGATGCGGATGTTCTTGCTTTTCTAGATATAAAACCGGTTAACCCTGGCCACACGCTCGTCATTCCTAGGAAACACTTTGAAAGTATTCATGATACCCCCGATGAATTAATGGCAAAAATGATAGTGGTATCAAAAAAAATTGCCAGCACAATTCAGAAAAAACTCGGCGCGGAGGGAGTGAACATCGGCATGAATAATGGAAAAGCGGCTGGCCAAATAGTTTTTCACGCACATATTCATGTTATGCCTCGTTACAGCAGGGATGCATTTAAATTATGGCCAGGGAAAGATTACGGGGCTGGCGAGCGAGAGAGTGTCGCAGAAAAAATTAGAAAAAATCTACTTCCTTAAGAGAGCCTCGATACCGGGCAAAGTTTCATTGGCCAAAAAGTCTAACATTGCGCCACCTCCAGTAGACACAAAATGAAACTTATCTAGCAGATTAGCTTTTTCAAGAACAAGCACAGTATTACCTCCACCAACTATCGCCTGTGCACCGCTTTCAATAATCGCGTTCGCCAAGCCAACAGTGCCCTCTTCAAAACCTTTTTCGTATTCGCCAAGGGGGCCATTCCACAAAACAAACTTAGCGCCGACTAAAGATTGTTTTAATTTTTCTATAGTATCGGTACCAGAGTCCATAATTTTATCCGTAACAATCACCTCGCTCGGATTTTTCGATGAGGTCCCGGGAATATTTACAACAACATCTGAAGGGATCGATAGTTTGAGGCTGCCCATAATCTCTTTCAGATCAGGAGGAGTATCTGAAATATCAGAAACCCCAACCTCTAATCCTTGTGCCTTAAAAATATCGTTGGACAAGGCCCCGCCAATAAATAACACATCCATCTTTTCGATAAATTTTTTCACCAAAGGGAGCTTGGTCTCAAACTTATTACCACCCAAAAAAAACAAAGCGGGATGTTCCGGATTAAAAGCTTTTGAAAGTTCTTGGCATTCAGCCTCAAGCTGAAATCCGGCATAATGAGGCAAAAATTTTGGCACACCCACTATTGATGCATGATTGCGGTGTGATACTGAAAATGCATCATTAACATATACATCGCCTAAAGACGCGAGCGCTCGAGAGAAATCCTCGTCATTACTTTTTTCACCGGAGGAAAGCAGACGAAGATTCTCGATAAGGAGAATTTCCCCGGGCAAAAGTACAGCTATTTTTTCCTTCGCCTCTTCAATGGTATCCGCAAATAACATCGGAATACTATTTTTAAGATACTCAAAAACGACGCGCAAAGAGTCGGTCTCTGGTGATTCTATATGGGCTAAAATAATTATTTTAGCCCCAGCCTCTCTTAAATAATTAAGTGTTTTGAGAGATTTGTTAATTCTTAGACCGCTGACAACTTTCCCATTTCCAATCGGCAAATTAAGATCCAAACGAAGCAAAACTCGCCTACCCTTTAAATCTTTAGCCTCAGTAATACTTGGCAATTTCATAAACTAAAGCGAATCCACTATATTAAGAATCTCTGAAAAGCTTTTAGGGTCGCGGCTCTCTCTTCCCACTAGTAGACCTGCAACTTTTCCGGTAGTAATTAAATCAGCTGTATTTTCTGGTGTAACCGAACCACCATAAAGTATTGGAACTGAACCGGCAGTCTCTGCACCGTACATATCAGCAAGCACGCGGCGAATAAAAATGACCATCTGTTCCAAATCATGCGCACTCATAGCCTCTTTCTTACCTATGGCCCAAACAGGCTCATAGGTAATAATAATTTGTTTTAATTGAGGGCGGTTAATCTTATCCAAACAAGATTTTACTTGCTCCTTTATAAAAGCTAGATATGTCGCATTCGAATCTCTTTCCTTTTCACCAATACAGAGAATCACGGAGAATCCTGCCTTGATGGCGGTTAAAACTTTTTTGCTAACAATATAATCAGTGTCCCCCAATGCCCTCCTCTCCGAGTGACCCACAATGACAAATTCGGTACCGGCATTTTTTAACATTATAGGACCTGTCTCACCAGTAAAAGCGCCTGAATTTTCAAAAAAAACATCCTGAGCTCCAATTGAAAGTTTTTCACTTCTGCCGGCTCTTGAAGCAAGGTCGGTCAAAAAGAGAAACGGCGGGCAAATAACGGTTAATATTTTTTTGTTTTTCGCGCTTGCCTTTTTAATCCCTAAAAAAATCGTTCGAGCAGAAGCCAGCGTATCTGGATTCATTTTCCAATTTCCAACAACAATTTTTTGATTCTTTTTCACAAGGATATTATATCCAAATTCCAACTATTTGCTATCAATTACTGCACTTCTCGCCATTTATCAAAAAGATAACCCCCTGCTGGCCCGGATGTAAACAAGAGATTGGCCAAACCGGTTTCGTAGATTACCTGCGCACTATTTTTTAGTCTAATCCTCCAAGCAGTAACCTCTTTTATACTTACGCTATTTTGCAACAAAATTTCACCGTAAGGAGAATAGACCAAAAGTTTACCGGAAACACTATTTTGTACTTCTATGGCCTTAGTACCACCGCCGTTCTTCGCGCTATTATTTTGAGACAAAAGCATTACATATGAATTTGCGCCTGATCCCAAATAGGTAGTGCTGTTTGATACATTTATTTTGCTACCTGAGGATCTGTTTGCGGGATCATCTGCAATAATAGCGGCAGTCTTACCAGAAATTGACGGGCTAATTGCAATAGTGCCAGTATTACTCAAAGTTACATCACCTTTAACCCACACCATTCCGGCTAAATACAGTGTGGAACTATTACTCACTTCCAAATCACAATTTATTTTCACCGGTCCCAAAGTTACCACCGAGGAACCGGTTATTTTGTATGGGCATGGAGTAGTAATAACCCCTCCAGCCAACGCCTCTGCCTCCCACTGACTAATTAGTTCGTCTGAAATAGGCAAACTACTAGTTGCCTGATCCGTGCTATTAGGGTATGAGGTACCTAGCACAGTAGTATTAGAGATATTTTTAAAATATGCGTCCTTACCCGCAATAGAATTATCGATTGACCTAGCAAAAATAGTACTACTCGCATTTATCAAACTCACAGAACCACTCGGACCTGCCGACACCACATCCCCCCAAATCGCGTTCCCCCCAGATCCGGTTACTCGATATATATATAATGGCGAAGTGGCATTCAAGTTTTGCGTTAGCAAATACAGATATCCAGCTTGGCCACCGATCACAGATATCGGGGCTCCACCGGAAATATTCGTACTATTTGCAAGAGATAACGTACTGGGATTGGAAGTATTCCAAAATTGAAATTGCCTATTCGTGCTGTAATTAACCGCAGCATACAAATAACTTCCGGTTGCATACAAACTATACCCATTATTCACAGAATTCCCTGATGTACTGCTTACAAGAACTGGCGCCGCAGGATTTGAAATATTGTATACCTGAATACATCCGCACCCATATACATCGATGTACGCATACGAGCCAAAAATTGCAATCGTTATAGGATTTACACCTATGTTGGTAGCACTCACCAGTGTCGGACTAGCGGGATTTGTCAAACTATATATTTCTAATTTTGATGTACCACCTTGACTGACAACATACAGATGCGTCCCTTGTATAGCCATCCCTACAGGGAATGTACTGACCGTATTAACAGAATTAACTACCGACATTGAGGCGGGATTACTGATATTAATCGTTTTTAGAGTATGACTACCTACATTTGAAAGTACATATGCATAAGAGCCCAAAGTTTTAATCTGACTTGCCCCAGTTACTGTTACTCTGCTCACGAATGCTGGTGTACTTGGATTGCTGAGACTAAGAGCCACAACATCGTTCCCATTAGTCGCCGTAACAAAAATATGACCGTTGGCCAAGGCGATATCTTTTTGTTGGCCACCAGCTGGAAGCACAGTACTTACAGTAGAAACAACGGTTGGGGAAGCTGGATTTACAATATTCACTGTCTGTATAGTACTTTCATTAACCACATAAATATATATACCGTTCTGAACCATTCTATAAGCAGTAGGACCAACATTTACGGAACCTACCAAATTAGGATTGGTGGGGTTTGAAGAAATGCTGCCACTTCCCAAAATCGGACCGTTTGAATATACATTACCAGACACTGAGGAGGTGTTTTCTAAAATAAGGCCCCCTTCCCCCGCCTGAACACCGTAATTAAAGGATGTTCCGCTACCAGAAGTTAGGTGTGTCTGTATATTACGTACCAAATTGAACGCTCCACCTGAAGAATCAATTTGCAAACCGCCAGCGACAGCGGTACTAGTAGCAGTAGCTGTATAGTAATTTATAGATAATGTAGACGGTGAAGTAAATTTTTTGTTACCTTTAATTCGGTACAGTGCATCCTCATTGACCGCCTGAGATGCAAATAGACTGCCGCGAGTCCGTACAAAATCATTGGCCTGACTTACCTGACGAAGGACCGGATTGATGACTCCCGTACCGACTGTGGTGGCAATAAGTAGAAAAAAAACAACCGCAGTAATAACAACTTGCCCGCGTGAGTCACGGAACATGGAGCGTGGAGCATGCATCTCAGGGCTTTCATCTCTTTTGTTATATGTTACGTGTTTCATGTTATGTGTTATTAATACGAATCTCTCAAAAGCGCTGTGGCATAAAAATTAGCCGTACGATTTGCCGTTGTAAGAGTCATCTCAATTTTTACCGATTCCGAAATGCCTGAATCCATCAAACGAAATACTAAATTACTGACTGTGATATCTGAGAGAGTTAGTGGTCCCAAATCCACGTTATCCTGCTTAACCCTTAATACTCCGCCCGAAACATGAAACTGAAATATCTGAGAGCCCCCCGCCAAAGTGGTGGTGTTGAGAGTGAGCACCCCAGGGTTTGTCCCCAAGGTACTCTGGGCCACGTTAACACTCTCGGCATTACGAATATCACGAACCATTCTGTCTAAAACAGTAATAGCGGATGTTTGAAGGTGACGGGACAACTTGAGGTAACTATATGCCTTGCTCATACCCAAAAGCATATTCACAAGAGCGACCAATATAAGAGCAAGCAATCCTAGGTAAATGATCATTTCAACCAAAGAAAATCCGCGACCGGACTCTAAACTCAACCCCCCTTTTTTATTCCTGAATTTTGAATTGCACATCTATGATCAATTATTGAACAAATTCGTAATATAGGTAGAAATTGAGCGGAGAGTAGTGGTCGATCCGTCTGGCCAAGAAACATAAACTGAAAGTTTTCTGGTGCCGGAATCATTAGTACCGCTACTAGCTATAGCATCGTTTGAATCACGATTTACACTGTCAAAGACAAGATACCGAGTGTAGGTATTGTCTATCTTTGAAGGTGTTGTACTGAGAATCCACCGCGAGGAGGACCAGACAAGATAGTAACTTGTTCCTACGCTTAAATTAGCGATATTCGTGGTCCAGCCGTAATCACGGATCACGCTCGCCGCCTCTACACCTTCCTCTAATAGATAACTGGCCTGAACAGTTGCAAGAGTCTTCGTTCCAGCGCGCACAAAAAAATTGTATGCTGTCAGGAGTCCGGTGACTGTAATGAATAGAATCGCCACGCTTACAACCACCTCAACGAGAGAGACGCCTCGACAGAATGAAGCGTGGGGCATCGAGCACGTACCATGGAGCACGTACCATGGAGCAGGCGCAGCGGCAGTTGCGTTATTTTTTATGTTACATGTTTTATGTTCCATGCTATGTGTCAGATGATTCATACTTCTAGTTTTATTGTGTGAGACCGGTAGCAAAAACGGTGATTGTTTTTGTTTGTGTAGAACTAGCGGCCAGTGAAAGTGTTATCGTGCCACTCTGTGAAGTTTCACCAGTGAGCCGTTGAAACAAAATATCGCTTACTCCACCCGCAAGAGTAATAGTGGAAATTCTTACAAGTGGATTTACAAGCTCCACTACATTAGAGGGGGCTGACGCTGAATAAGTAGTTCCTGAAAAAATCACGGCTTTTGTAGCCTCAAAATGCACACCGTAAGACTGATCATCTTTAGTAGAAAGGGTTTGGCTCCTAGCCTGCTCTAAAAGAGAAATAATGATGGCTGTTTGCTTATCAAGTGCTTCACGATAAGTGGCCTTAGAAAAAGCGCCGGAAACCATGAAAAGAAGTATGGCACCAATTGAAAGAACGACCAACATCTCAATTAAGGTAAAGCCTCGGGTTCGGTTCTTTTTCATATTCTTGAGTCGTGAATCCTAAATCTTGAATCTACTAATTACACATTATCCAAAACTGAATACATTGGTGTCACCATGGCAACAGCAAAGAAGCCGACAACAGCGCCGATAAATACCATCAAAAAAGGTTCGATAACCGTGGACATATTTTTTGTTTTTTGGGCAACCTCATCCTCATAAAAAGTGGCGACACCAGAAAGCATTTCTGAAATTTTTCCAGTTTCCTCACCTACAGCAACCATTTCCGACAGAAAAATTGGATAAATATCTTGATGCTCGCCAAAAATACCAGACAAGGGCAAACCTTTTTCAATTGAGGCCTCCGCATTTCGCAAAACATCTTTGTAAAAAGAATTTTGCAAAACATCAGAAGTAATAATGAGAGCATTCGTGACCGGAACACCTGCAGATAAAAGTGAAGACAAGGTGCGAGCGCTACGAGCAGTGTTTGTTTCTCTAACAAGATTTGAAACAAGAGGTATCTTTAGAATTACACGATCAAAAATACGGTGACCGATTTTTGTTTTAAAAGCAAAATATCCTGCGCTTGAGACTACTATGATAATTAGTATTCCAAACAGCGTGTGGTCTCGCAAAAAATCACTAATTCCGATAACAAACTTAGTAGAAACAGGCAATTCAGTATTTAGTTCTTTAAAGGTGGCGGTCAGTGTCGGCACAACATATATAAGCAACAGGGCTCCGATAATCAACATGACCGATAAAATAATTGCTGGATAAATCATAGCGCCTCGGACCTTACGCTTAAGGTCATATACCGTATCCATTTGAAATGCCACGGCCTTCAGTGAATCAGACAGTCCACCACTTTCTTCGCCAACCTTTACCATTGAAACAAAAAGTGAGGAAAAAATACTAGGGAATTTGGCCATACTGTCACTTAATGTTTTACCCTGTTTAATACCGTCATTTAATTCAACCAAAAGATCTTTCAACTTTTTCTTTGTACTCTGCCGTTCAAGAACAGAAAGGGCTCGCGAAAGAGGTAGTCCCGCCGAAAGCATTGAGCCAAGATTTCGCGCAAGAGCAATCTTATCTCTCATACTGATCCGGCCGAAAAATTTTATAAAATTAAAAACTTGTAAACTTTTTCGTTCGGCAACTTCTGAGGTGGACAAAACCGTATCGCCGTCTTTTTTCAAATCTCTATACAGAGAAAATTTATCAAGTGCTTGTCTCTGACCTTCATACACCTCACCAGTACTTTTTTGAGCTTTAAATTTAAATAGGGGCATGAACTTTATTTATTCTAAATCACTCGGAAACAACCCTAAACACTTCCTCAATGGTGGTTAAACCTTCAACAGCCTTGAAAATACCGTCCTCGAGCATTGTAAGCATCCCCTCTTTTTTGGCCTGAATTTCTATCTCGCTTCCAGGAGCACCTCGTAAAATAAGCTCCTTGATGGCCGAAGAAACTTTCAATGTTTCGTGAATACCGATTCGACTACTGTAACCATCAACTGATTCAGGAGAGGCAATAGGCTTGAAAAATGGAATCTTTTCCCATTGTGCACTTGCTGGTACGATTTTTTCATTTTTCAATACGGTAAGAACTTTCACCAAATCGACAGATTTAGAAAGTGTTGCAATGGCTGCCTTATTCAAAAAATATTTTTCTTTGGTAGGACATAATTTTCGAACCAAGCGCTGGGCGATAATTATATTTACAGTTGAAACAATTAAAAACGGCTCCACCTTCATATCGATAAGACGCGGAATAGCACCGGCTGCTGAATTGGTGTGAAGCGTAGAAAGCACTAAGTGTCCGGTCAGTGAAGCATTGATAGCCAACGAGGCTGTTTCGTTGTCGCGAATTTCACCCACCATTATGATATCTGGATCCTGGCGCACAAGAGAACGCAAACCTGAACCAAAAGTAAAACCTATATCTGGTTTTACCTGTGTTTGATTGACCCTAGGCATCTGATATTCCACAGGGTCTTCGATTGTCGAAATATTTACATCGGGAGTATTTAAAATATCCAAAATCGTATACAAAGTAGTGGTTTTACCGCTACCGGTTGGTCCGGTGGTTAAAATCATTCCGGTCTTTAATTTCATACCGACATGAATTTTGTCCAAAGAGTCGCCATGAAAACCCAAACCCTCCAGGGTGAAGCCAGAGGCCCCCTCACGCAAAAGACGCATAACGGTCTTCTCTCCAAAGTAGGTAGGCAAAATAGAAACACGGAAAGATACTTTTTCATTATTCACCTCAATTTTAAACCGTCCATCCTGTGGCAAACGCTTTTCATCGAGTTTTAAATTTGAAAGCACCTTGATACGCGCGGTAACACTACTACCGGCATTTTTAGGAAGTGTCATTGTGTCATGTAAAATACCATCAATTCGATAACGAACTAGAACCTGGGTTTCCATAGGCTCAATATGAATATCCGAGGCGTTCTGAATTATTGCGTGCTTTAAAAGAGTGTCGATAATTCGTATAACTGGCAATTCCTCCGCCATTTTTTTTAAATCGTTGGCGTCTGCATTAGACGAAACATCACCTGTGGGAATATTTTTTAGCTCGGCGGTTTCTTTTTGAATTATATCCCCAAATTCGGCCTTGAGACTTTTCTGATACTGAAGTAATGCGCTCTTTATAGACTGCGCATCAGTAAGACGAGGCAAAATCTTCAAGAGAACCTTTTTCTTGATGAAATCGATAGCCGCCAAATCGTCGGTGTCGAGCATGGCCACCTCAAGACTGTCGTCGGTTTTTTTGAACGCGACAATATTGTGACTTCGAGCAATCGGCTCGGGAATCATTGAAAGCACATCAAAATTAAGCTTTTGATCTTTTAGATTAACAAACGGGATACCGAGAACATACGCTTGCACCTTTCGCAAATCATCATCAGTTATTTTTCCTTTCGTTACTAAAACAGTCCCAACGCTGAGATTTTTATCCTGGGCCTCCTTTACCGTTTCTTCAAGATCAGCTTTAGACACCAGACCGGAATCTTGAATAAACTCCTTGAGTTGTTTTTCCTCTATAAACACATGTTAATTATACCAGAAAAAAACTCTGACAGCTTCTGGGCAGAAGTGCACTCGCTTTCTCCTGCGGAAAGCTCCCTAATTCTCGGCGGTTTCCGCTGTGGCATACTTTTCTCGGAAAAAAATTACACCACATCGGACCAAGCAAACTCGCCTGCGAACACTTCTGCCCAGAACTGTCTTCGCAAGATACCACCGCAAATTCAGAAATTTGGGGTGGTAGAAAAAAGAAAAAGGCGTACCGTGAGGCACACCTTGTGGAATTGAGATAACAAGCTTTACTATCAGAGCCCCTTCCATTTTATCGGAACACCGTAATTGCGCTGGCGATGAACCCCCAACCAATTAGGGATTCTGTCTTCCCCGCAACGAATCCCAAAGTCTTCCGGCTGGTAAGGCGGAGAAAGCGGTTGACCGCAGTTGGAATTGGAACATTTCTGATCTTCAAAACTCACTGGAAGGCTGAGGATGCTCATTTTCCTACAGTGCCTGCACCAATACTGCCTTCGTGTCGCTGTCATATTTCTAATGGGTTTGCAATCGTTTTTCATTGCCGCGAAAAGTTTAGCGAGGTCAGCTGCCGGATTGGCCAGCCGGAGGATCGATACTTCTTTGCCACAATTCGGGCACTTGAAGAAATCAATCTCATCGCGTCCACCCCGTACCACCTGCACCAGCTCCATTGGAATCGAACAAACACTGCAAAAATGGGTTTTCATGATGTTGTCAAAGTTCAAAGGCTAAACGTTTTGCGTCGCCTAGAAAGAACAATTGGAATGTTCGCCCGATTTTGGCAAGCAAAAATCCCGCCCTCATTGAACAACGAAAAGTTGTGCAATAAGGGCGGGATTCTAATCCGCGGTACCACCTTAATAATTTCTGGAATTATGAATCACGAATTAGGAATCATGATCTAACCCAGAAAACTCACCGACTCTGACTTCCAAGCTTTCGGAACGACATCGGTTACCTCTGTTACGGGAGAACCCGGACCTGCACTTACGCACAGGCCATCCGTTCCGATACTCATCGGAACAATCTAGCCCCAACCCCCTGCTTTCGCAGAGGAACTAGATATGGATATTGTAGTTGTTAAATCTACCCTTAAGTATAGCACCAGGGCACAATTTGTCAAGCATTTTGAATTGTTCTCTAGGGGCTATACTGAGGCCTATTTATGCAAAATCCTGACAATTCCAATATCAGCATTCACCTCAACCATATCACCGTCCTTCAACAACTTTGTAGCTAGTTTTGTACCGATAATACAAGGCTTTCTCATCTCCCGAGAAACAATGGCCGCATGGCAAGACAATCCCCCTTCGTCGGTCACAATAGCGCCCGCCCTTTTCATAGCAACAATAAAATCAGGCGTAGTCATACTTGTAACTAAAATGTCGCCCTCTTTTAATTTTCCGGCCTCTGAAACATTTCGCACAACTTTTACTTTACCAATAACGACCCCTTTACAAGCTACGCTACCGCTTAGTTCCTTCAATCCCTCAACTGACACGGAGTTAAAATGATTTGAAAGTTCTTCAACTACAGCCCCTGTAAGTACAAACTCCTCTCCTTCCAAAATACCTTCGACAAATCCTTGATGCCGAGCCTTTATTTCCGATGAAGTGATTCTCAAATCGCCGGTTTCAAGAAAACCAAGCACATCCTTATAATGGATCTGTAAAAAATCCTCTCTAGAGAGCGAGAGTTCCTTGGCCAGGCGTAGAGCAAGATTTTCATAAGCAAACCAAACCTGTTGTGACAACTCCTTCATCCTGTTTCTCAAATATATACCCGCCTGCAAACCGGTCGCTATATGCGTGTGCGAATTTTGCGGCAAGACCCTGGGTTTAAAAATCTGAATATCCGACCTAATCTCATTCAAAACCTCATCTTTTCTGTATTCCTCAACTATATTGTAATTGGATTTAATCCACGCAAATTTTTGTAAATGCTCGTCTATTAGAATACCAGACTCAATAGTATTACCTTCTTCATGAGCCTGTTTAATATGCCAAAGAGATTCATTGATGTTATCAACATCGAGTGCCTTGTATTGAACAGCGTATTCAAGCAATGATTCGTCATGTTTCCTTAGAAAGGTCTCACAATAATTTGTCAGAGGCACAGCAAAGCAATAGTATCTTTGAATATCACACAGCAATCTTACATATGTTTTTATATACCGAACTTTTTCAGTAACACCAATTTCCGAATAATCCAATTCAGACATTGAAGTGACGAACAAATCCTTCCTTTCTGAAGCCTTATCTAATTTATCAATAATAGAAAGTGGCCAATACTTGTCCTTGGAAAAGGCCTCAGGGAAAATATTGCTGAACAGTTTGTCTGTGTAATCCTGATCATACAAACCTGAATTTTTCACCCAAACACTATTTGTATCATGAACAAATACCGAAGGAGCAATTTCTGTTTTTTGTGTCAGGGCCTCTACAACAATCTGTTTTGATTGAAAAAAACCCGGGCGCTGAACACGATTGTCCCAATTTTTTGATTTTATTTTTTTAACTATTTCTGCTTGGCTCATAAGCATGGGAGACTCAACTCTACTATAGCATTACAGGTACAACTCGGCCAAAAGAGATTTTCATGTCCGATTACATATACGGCTATAATCCGCGGTCGCGGATTATAGCCGTATATGATAAAGGTATGATTTTTACTATGGGTGCGTAGAAAACCACGCCCGGCGGCGGCCGCCGGGCGGGGCGGGCATTTTTCCTGTATCATTAAGATAGAAACAACTGCTCGTGTGAGCAAAATTGTTAAAAAATCAAAATGGAACATTGAAAATCGAATACTCTGTCATGAAAACAAAAACAATTGCGACACTCGCGATGCTGATTTTGGCATTGCTTGGAGAAAAATCTGAAACCTACGCGGGAGAAACAGCCCCCGTAAACATGGCCCTCATTCCTGCCGGGTCATTTCAAATGGGCGACACATTCAATGAGGGTCTCCTGAGTGAGCGTCCGGCTCACACTGTATACATATCCAGTTTCTACATGGACAAATACGAAGTGACCAAGGAACTGTGGGACCAAGTTTATCAATGGGCAACCAACCGTGGCTATATTATTAACTCGCGCCCGTCTGGAAAGGAATACAACCATCCTGTGCACAGTGCAAACTGGTATGATGCAGTGAAATGGTGCAATGCTCGCTCGGAAATGGAAGGTCGGAAACCGGCATATTTTAAAGACCCTACGAAAACGATAATTTACCGCGATGGTGACGTTGATCTTCCTGGCAGTTGGGTAAATTGGGACGAAGGTTATCGTCTGCCGACTGAAGCGGAGCGAGAAAAAGCTGCTCGTGGTGGAGCAGATGCGCAACGGTTTCCTTGGGGAAATACATCAACTCACAGCCAAGCAAACTATTATAGCGTTCCGGATTTTCCCTACGACATCAGTCCTACACGAGGGTTTCACCCTATTTACAATGATGGTGTTCGTCCGTATACAAGCCCAGTGGGATCATTCCCAGCCAATAATTACGGCCTGTATGATATGTCCGGAAATGTGTGCGAATGGTGTTGGGATGATGGAGACAGATCATATCCAAGTGCCACCGAGATCAACCCTCGTTGGCAAAGTTGGTTTATCTACCGCACAGCGCGAGGTGGTGACTGGTCTGACTATGCACGAGAAAGTAGGGTCTCTAACCGCAGATTAGCGATATTTATCTCTCCGGCTGAATATTATAAACACGTTGGCTTTCGAACGATCCTACCGAGTGCGGTCCCTGATCCAATACAGGTAATAGAAAAACCGACAGTTCAGCCGATCTACACAGCCGGTCCCGCGCAAGAAAATGGTAAGGACCATCTCGTTGTGGTAACACATGGGTGGCAACCAGCTTGGAAGCCGGTGAACATCGCTTGGGTAGAGACAATGACAAACATGATTAGCCAGTATTTGATAAATCGTGGTTCAAACAACTGGCAAGTGCATGCGCATCGGTGGGTGGAGAAGGCACGTCCACCTGGCTTATTATTAGCTTATGGCGCCAAAATTGCACTCGATAACGGCAGGGACGAAGGTGTAGTCCTGGGCAAAGAAATTGCAAGCAAAGCCTTCGCCCACGTTCACCTCATCGGTCACAGTGCCGGCGCTGGATTGATTCAATCCGCCTCGGAAACAATCAAGTCCTTGTCACCCTCAACAATAGTTCATCTCACATTTTTGGATGCCTTCGTAGGCTTCGACTATGCGGGAAAAGAAAACTACGGAAAAGGGGCAGACTGGGCTGACAGTTACTTCTCAAAAGACATCGACACTAGCCTCAACATATTCCCATTCACTGAGGGGCAAATGGATTACACCTACAATGTAGATGTGTCCTGGCTCGATACCAGTGAGGCAAAGATTGAGGTTCACACTTCTGCAACATCAGGTGATGTTGGACAGATCTGCTACCAAACGGTCACCTCTCATGCATGGCCGTTCCGTTTCTACACCAACACTGTGTCGCCAAACACAATGACGGGCTCGGAAGGTTTCGGTTTCCCCTTAAGCAAAGAAGGTGGGGGCTGGAACCTTGCAATAAATCAATACAAAGTGGGTAGAAGCACATTGAAAGTTCTGGGCAATGGTGAAATCTCATGTGTCCCGGTCCCTTCTGCTAACTCACTGTATACAGAGTTGCCGCAAGACTTCTCTAAATTGCCGAACGCTTCGGTGATCATAAACTCGCAAGAGAATGTCACCGTTCACGGAGTAGACTTCACGCTCAAAACCGCCTCTCCCGCGTGGATCACAACTGTCATTCCAATTACCAACAAAGTAAACATGGTTTCGTTTGAAGCAGAGTTCAGAAGCACAAACGGGGCCGAAGGGTTACTAGCGGTGTATTGGGAGACAAACATCATCGACTCGATTGATGAGCGCGTTACGCTGCCGGGGTTACGCAAGTATTCCTTCCCGATCGGAGAAATAGCAGAAAACGGGACACGGGCTTTTGGTTTCAGACTGGATCCATTCACCGCAGCTCAATCGATTGTCACTATCACCAATGTGACACTCGGATTCTCGGGAGTAAGAGAGCCGTTCTCGCTCCTGTTTACCGGGACAAATGCAACCGGCTTGCGGTCACTACAGCTCGTGGGACCATCGGGTTTCAACTACAGAGTTGAAACCTCGACAAACACGGTCGACTGGACAACAGCGGCTGTGCTAGTAAACACAAATGGCACGGTAGAATTTGTTGACCAATCATCAACTAACACAGCAACTCGATTCTATCGAGTTGCTACTCCATAGTTATTCTCAAAAAATCACGGGCTCACGAAAGTGGGCTCTTTTTATTTAGCAAATTTCTACTTAGACTTTATGTAACCCAAGAATGTCCCTGCAAATGCCCCGATGATAAACCAAAATGTAGTATTAGTAAAAAAAATGATTGTGTTTGAAAGCGAATTCGCCCCTGGGAAATAAAGTAAAATGTAAATAGTTGGTACAGAAGGAAGCGCCAGCGGCAAACACCCTAAACCCCATGAGCTCTCTGACGTAAAAAAATATAAACACGACAAACTCAAAATAGAAGAAAGCAGCGCAACACTTACACCAATCACCCCCCCCTTCAACCAATATGGCCAGTTTTTCCAGTTCATAAATAAATTATATCACATCAAGTACTCCGCTTTTCACCTGCACATTGTATTTTCCCGTTACTTTAGTTAACTAAAGTAACGGGAAAATCAAAATTATGAATTTAAACCTAGGGCTTATAAATTGCTATCAACTGTCTAACAATCAACTCCTCCGGCTTAATATACTCCCCACGAAAATCGAACCAGACCCTCATAAAATCTCGGCGAGTAAATACTCGTAGCGCGCCAATTTCCGGATCTTGCAAATAAACATTTTCATCATCAAGTCCAACTGCCACAGAATAATGACCCTCGGCCACTACCGAATCAGGATAATCCGAGCGACCCTTAGTGAACCAATTTACAATAACCGGAACACCTTTCGCTAACCAAGATTCAATATCAGAAAAATCGCTTTCATTTTTTACAACCGTCTTGAAACCGAAAGATTCGGCAACACGGATAATATTTTTATCATCCGTGCCCATATCAGCCGTTACACCGGTCAATTCAGCTAACTCCTGTTCAGCCTTGATCAAGCCGTAGTAATCCAAAACAATTTTAAGTGAAGCTGGACCACACATTCCAGCGTGCAGGGTCTCTTGAAATGGTTTAACATCCAAAATTATTTTTTTCATAATCGCTACACCATCGCAAGCTCCACAAAAAATGTTGAGCCCTTGCCTTCGCCTGGCGACTCCACCCAGATGCGGCCGCCATGAGCCTTTATCATCTCTTTTGCAACATACAAACCGAGACCTGTACCCAGAATGTTTACCTTTGACGCATCCTCAGCACGGCTGAATTTCTGGAACAAGTGAGGAATTGTTTCAGGTCGAATACCCACGCCAGTGTCTTTAATTGTCAGTAAAATTTTTCGAGCGGCTTTGTCTGATGTAAGTGAAAGTGCAATACTTCCTTTGGGCGTATATTTAATTGAGTTGTCCAAAATATTACCGATGACCTGCTTGATCTTTCCTCTATCCCCACTCACATTTGTCGGCTCTGGACACACGGTAGCAGAAATCGTCAGGGCTCTTTTTTCAATAGCTGGTTGAGCCTCCATCACCACCTCGTTTGCTAAAGCGCATAAATCAAATGTGGTGAAATCGTATTTCATTTTACCCTGCTCGATACGAGAAACATTAAGAAAATCATCAACGATGACGGCCAAAGATTTGCTCGATTGAAAAATAGTGTCAATCGGCTCTTGTAATTTCTGCGGAATTTCTCCGTAATCTCCCTCTATCATCAAGGATGCGTATCCCTTAATAGACGTAAGTGGCCCGCGGATCTGATGCGTGGCAAGCGAAACGAATTCACTCTTTAGCTGATCCAACTCCTTGAGCCGTTCATTCGCCGCTTCCAAATCATTTGCCAATTTCTCAATTTTTTCTCGGGTCTTAACTTCCTGTAAAACGCTTCTGATAAGCAGATTACCAAAAATCAAAGTGACAAGAAGCAAAATTCCGTTAATAAATTGCTCTTTAGGAGTATCGGCCAAGAGAGTTCGAATCAAAATGAAAACCCACAATGTAAAGGTTAGAATCTGAGTTGCAATAACTTTTACATCGAATAATTGATATTTGAAAATAGCGTAACCACTAATTGCCGGATAAATAGCGAACAAGATCAGTGGATACGGAGGAAATATAAAACCGTAGGTCAAAAGAAAAACGCTACCTCCCCCGCCAAACCCAGCGATGGTAAACAGCAATATAGATTTCAGCCTGGCTCGCTCAACAGTCTCATCAAAACCAGTCTGTCTCAACTTTTTAAAAACGATGAACAATGAGTAGGTGACCAGAGTAAAAAAATAAATTGTGAAGTAATTGTAAAGTGGTCCAGCAACCTGGGTATAGCGAAATATAGAATTAGGAACTAAGTCAGCCACAAAGCCTACTGATGGATTTATGGCAAGAAGAAAAAAAGCAAAAGCAGAAGCAATGAAAAATTTAATTTTGTGTTTATCGAAAGTTTTAGTTATAGCCAAAATTGATAGCGTATAAAAAAGAGGAATCAAAATCGCTGCAGCATGAAGCGTAACATTACTAAGAAAGGCTATATCCTTAGTGTAAGCATTTATCATAGAAAAATAACCGAAGCTCCAAACGGCTGAACAAATGTTCAACGCGAGCCACGCCTGGTTTTCAAGCACATGTCTTTTGTGCAAAAAAACAATGGAACCAGATAAAATGGCCGTAACTCCTCCGACAAGAAGGGTGATGCTAAAATAATCGAAAACAATATTCATATATGCCTATATATTGTATAGGGATAGATACTTATTTCCAAGTATGGAAACACCCGGATTGTTGATTAAAAATTGAGCAAGATCAACAAGAGAAGTAAAACAAATATTAGTTCCGTGTTGTGGTTCAACATGAATATCTCCCAAAAACGCTTCCCCTTTTTCTTGAGCCCGACTAAAAACCCTCAATTTACCATCAAGTGCGTATATTGCTGATTGAGGAGAGGAACAGGCAACATGAGGATTCATAAAGCCATGAACAAACCAACCCTGAGGTACGCCTTTAGGATTGAAGTACCCGTGCCAATGCGCAAGACCTAGTCCAGCTTTGTAATTTTTAACAAATGAACTATCGGAATCGAAATATTCCAAAATAGAAACAACAATGCTGTTCCCTAAAGCATGCGCGAGAATTACCTTAGTATCAAAAGACGGCCTATAGTTATTATCAATTTTCAAACCTTTTGGCAGCTGCAT